>CBDVDU010000149.1:0-6364 GCA_965372825.1 uncultured Gammaproteobacteria bacterium
ATGTCTTAAAAAATGCCATGATTCCGATTTTAACGGGGGTTGTCGTGGTTCTACCACTATTATTTATGGGTAGTCTGATTACTGAGTCATTTTTTAGTATTCCTGGGTTGGGCAGTTATACGATTGATGCCATTAATAGTCAGGACTTTGCCATAGTGAGAGCGATGGTTTTTTTAGGGTCGGTACTTTATATTGTTGGTTTACTATTGACGGATATTTCTTATACCTTAGTTGATCCGCGAGTGCGCTTATCTTAACGTGTTTTCTTGCTGTGTAAGAGGGAAGTGTGGGCAATCAAGAACAAGCATATTAGGAATATGCTATTAATAATCGCGCCTTTTTAGTAAGATAAGCACAAAATTTAATTCACGCTAGGATATTTCTTATGAATAAAAAAATGATCACATTAGCTTTGGGTATCACTGCTTTTTCAAGTGTACCGATGATGGCACAAGCAGGTAGTGTTGAAGCAGGCAGAGATGCTTTTGAAACATGTCGAGGGTGTCATACTTCACCTGGTACAAGTAATGTATATCCAACCTATTATGTGCCTAAAGTGGGTGGTCAGGTTGCAGGTTATACGGTAGCGGCTTTAAAATCCTATCAAAAATCAGAGCGCCCTCATCGTACAATGATGGCAAATGTTTATGATTTATCTGATCAAACGATCGAAGATATTGCGGCTTATTTAGCAACGGCTACCGGTTCTGCTCGCGCTAATGCAAATGGTGGTAATGCTGCAAATGGTAAGAAATTGGCAGAGTCTTGTATGGCTTGTCATAACGATGACACTAATGCTGGCGTGACTAACCCAAGATTGGCTGGACAGCACCAGAACTACTTAGAGAAAGCAATGGAAGGTTATCAATCAGGTGCACGTAAAAATGCATTAATGCAATCTATGGTACAAGGCTTATCAGAAGATGAAATCAAAGATATTTCTGCCTACTTTACTAGCTTGAAAGGTTTAACTGCCGTTAAGTAAGCTTAGCTAAAAGGTGGATTATATTTTTAATCCACCTTTACTCTGTTTGTAAGATAATCGCTGAAATATTATCTTTCCCGCCTCTTTCCTTCGCTGAATAAATCAGCTTTTGTACTACGAATTCTAAAGGTTGACTACCTAGTTCTGCCATAATTTTGGCTAAATCTGTATCTTCTAGCATATCGCTCAACCCATCTGAGCAAAGTAAAAAATAGGCGTCCTTTTTCAAGTCTATATCGATTATTTGTATTGCCGGCTGTATTGATACCGAGGGGCCTAATGCTTGTAAGATAACATTAGAATTAGGCGGATAACCGACGCGACCGCTATCACGCCACAATTGTAAGACTGAGTGATCTTTGGTTATTTGCTTTAATTGATGCTGCTTGGTAAAACGATATAAACGACTGTCACCGACATGAAAGACAACTAATTTCTGAGCATTAGCTATCAGATAACAACCTACTATCGTAGTTCCCATACCGGTACCTTCAGGCGCACCTCGCTCTTGGTTGAGTTGGAATATATGTTGATTAGCTGCGACAATAATATCTTCTATGGTTTGCAAGTAATGCTTGCTATCAATCGGCTGGATAATCGATTTTAAATTGAGAAAGGCAGAGATATTGTGCCATGTTGTCGGGGCTGTTATTTGAGAGGGCTTAGTCGTCGGTAAGTATTGTTGAAATAACTGATTAATCAGCGTCGTGGCTGCAAGGCTAGCCACTTCTCCTGCATCATGTCCGCCCATTCCATCAGCGATCAGTAGTAAGCCATTTTGTGCATTAATTAGAATGCTGTCTTCATTATGTGTGCGCTTAAGACCTACATCGGTTTGGCCGAAAACAGAATAGTGCTCAAATATTACTTCTTTTGTGGGCATATTGTGGCGTTACAGTAAGCATTGAGTGAAGAGCTTTATTATGTCTATATCAGACTAGCTTGGCAAATATCCAAGTTTTTATTCGCAAGAGAGGCTTTTGCGCATAAAATGACTTATCTTTAGTCTTTGCTTCAGCAAGCAAAGTGTAAAAGTTTATTTTTAGCTATGCAAATAGCGCAATATATAATTGAGAGAGAAACATGGCAGAAACAGTAGAAGAACTAACCGTTACTTATGAAGATGGCGGAATCGAGACAGTTAAAGAGCTAGATAAAAAAGTGTTAACGAAAGGTGCTTGGGCAACTGTTATTTACCGTTACCAAGACTGGAATAGAACAAAAGAAGAATACAGCGCGGATAAATTTACCATTCGCCGTTATCAAAAACGTGATGGAGAATATCAGCAGAAATCTAAATTTAATATCTCTAGTGAGAAGCAAGCAAAAGAAATTATAGTTGCCCTAGAAGGTTGGTTGGCTGAGTAATTTTACGTTTGAATTGAGTATGAATAAGCTGATTTCGAGATAAACAAATTTAGACAACAACTTCGTTATTCCCGCAGTTTTTGGGTGGGAATCTACTATTTAAGCATATAGCTTCCTGCTAAGTACCTGTTCAGATACATTTAACATTTTTGTAGGATGGGTAGAGTGAAGTGCCTGCTCTTTAGGCACGCAGGGAAACCCATCAATCTTACGAAAAATGATGGGTTTCGCAAAAAAATGCTCTACCCATTCACAAAACTTAATATATAAAATGTTAAAATAATTATTCTTAAGTATTTAAAAGTAGGCAGGATGACGACATAAATAGGGTTATTTCTTAACCCGAACAGGTAAAGCTTCAGCCTCTTTAAGTCGCCACATAAAAACTAGCAATACACAGCCTAAAGTCAGTAGCATTAGCTGTAACGGTAATTTCCCATTCAGAACCCCGATAGACACTGAAAAAGTAAGCACAACCATAAGCATTGCTTTAATTTTAGAGGCTCGGCTAATTGAACGGCTTTCCTCCCATTGTTGCAATGCCGCACCAAACCAGCGATTGTTTAATAGCATCTGATGGAAGCGTGGTGAACTATTAGCAAAACAAGCCAATGCGAGAATCAGAAACGGCGTGGTAGGTAAAATAGGCAATACCGCACCAATGATGCCTAAAGCCAGACATAGCAGGCCAGAAACAAGTAATAGATATTTTTTAATACGTTTGCGCATAGACGGCTGTTCCCAGTTCAGAAATGTTTAGTTTATATCTTCCGCTGCGAGCGGCTTCGCAATCCAATAGCCTTGAGCCATATCACAGCCACTTTCGGCTAGAAATTGTAATTGTTCTGGTGTTTCTACACCTTCTGCAACAACCTTTTTACCTAATGCGTGCGACATGGCTAATACCGCATGAATCACCGCTTGATCTTCCTTGCTATTGAGTAAATTGTGAATAAAAGAGCGGTCGATTTTGATAAACGATGCCGGTAAATTTTTCATATAAGACAAGGATGAATAGCCGGTACCAAAATCATCAATAGCGATTAAAACCCCCGCCTCTACTAATTGGCGCATGACTTTAATGGCAATTTCTGGGGTTTTCATTAAGGCGCTTTCGGTAATTTCAACTTCTATCCGTTCTCTCTGGGCGCCCGTGTTATCAATTTGGCTTATGATTTTGTTAGCCAAGTCCAAATTAATTAGTTCTACGGCAGAAATATTCACAGCTATTTTGCCAAAATCAAAACCAACCTGCGACCAAAGCACTGATTGTAAACAAACTGCAGTCATTACCCAGTGGCTGAGCTCGACAATCAAGCCTGTTTCTTCCGCTAATGGAATGAATTCAATGGGCGGTATTATACCTAATTCAGAATGATGCCAGCGCATTAAGGCTTCATAGCCAATTGTTTTGTTAGTTTTAAGGCAATGTTTCGCTTGATAGAACATTTGTAGTTCAAAATCGGGCGTATAACAATCCTGTGCTAATGCCTTACGTAATGCTTGCTCCAATATTAGTCGGCGATTATTCGCGTGAATTTGTTCAGAAGAACAAAATGCATAACCTTGTTTCCCTTTCTTGGCGCAATACATCGCATTATCAGCTTGCTGTAATAACGTTTTTACATTTTTACCATCACCAGGATAAATGGCAATACCGATACTAGCACCTAAAATAAACTGCTGCTCATTGAGTGTATAGGGTTGTAATAAACGCTGTAATACTTTTTTGGCTACGATTTCCGCGGCATCAGCATCTGTATCCGGTAAAATTAGCGTAAACTCATCGCCCCCAATTCGTGCGGCAAGATCCGAGTCACGTAAATCAGCTAGTAAGCGGTTAGCGGTTTCTTTTAGCACTTCATCGCCTGCCGCATGACCTAAGTTATCATTAATAATTTTAAAACGATCAACATCAAGGAATAGCAGGGCCACCGGTTTATTATGCCGGTGGGCTAAAGCAAGTGCTTGCTCAAGTTGCTCTAAAAATAAGCGACGATTAGCTAAACCCGTTAAATCATCATAATAAGAGAGCCAGTTGAGCCGCTCTTGAGCTTGTTTTAATGTAGTGACGTCGTGTGCAATACCTTCGAGACCAACACATTGCCCTGAGGCATCGAGTATTGGACTTTCTAAGACCTCAATGCAGCGTTTATTACCTTTTTTATCAAATAGTTCAACCTTATAGGCGGGTACTTTTTCACCGTTCAAACTGCGCTTTGTGTAGTCATCAACCAATGCGTTATCTGGGTGATTAGTTTGATAAGTGCTGTAATGCTGTAAAAATTCAGCAACACTATAGCCTAAAATTGTTGTGATTGACGGGCTTAAATAAGAAAATACGCCATCTAAGTCATGTTGATAAAAGAAGTACTCATCATGTAAGTTTTCTACTAAACTACGATATTGTTGCTCACTTTTGTGTAGTTGTTCAGTGCGCTGCAAGACTTGAGATTCTAAGTTTTCTTTTAAGTGTTCAAGTGCGTTATTAGATTGTACAAGTTTATTTTTGGTTCTGTTAATGCGTTTATTTTGATAACGTATTTGTCTAATCCATAGTAGTAATGCAATAACAATGAATAGCAAAGGGATAATAAACTTACTAATCGTTGCGTAATCAATAGGCAACTCCAGTTGAGTATGCCACCTTCTATTAATCGTTTGTTTTTCTTCAGGTGTTAATGTATTTAAGCCTTTTTGTAAAATAGTGGCCAAAATAGGCCAATCATTACGTACTGCAATGCTGTCATTAGCACTATTATGGTCATAAAAAGCACCAAATTTAAGTTGTGTTAGTAGGTATTTATCTTGCAAATAAGCGCTAGCGGCAAAAAAGCTGATAGCCGCATCGGCTTGTTCACTTTCGACAGCTTCTAAAGCATCGCGCATGCTATCGACATAAAAAGGCGTGATGCTGGGGAATTCGTTCAGGATGCGGGTTGAATATTGATAGTCTTTCACTAGCGCCACGATTTTTCCCGGCAGCTGGTTACGGTTAGTGATTTGTTGGCCATTTTTATTGGTAATAATGGCTAATGATTTGAATATATAAGGTTGAGTAAAGGCAAAGAATTGAAGGCGTTCTGGTCTGTTAACCATAGTAGCAACGATATCGACTTCTTTGTTGATTGCTGCAATATAAACCTCTTTCCAATCTGTGCGTTTATCTATTTCGAACTGAATATCAAGTTTCTGACTAATTAATTGCAGTGTGTCGTAAGCTATCCCAGCCAGTTTCCCATTGGCCATAAAGCTATAAGGAGAAAAATCACCATCAAAAGCAATACGAATAGGCTGATGCGTATCTAGCCATAAGCGTTCCTTAGCAGTTAATTCAACAGATTGAGTCCTGTTTGCGGTGGCTCTATTTTGTTGAGTAATGCTCTGTGGAATAGCTGAGACAGGTAGAAGAATTAGGAGTAGCGCGATTAGACGCAAAAAATATGAATTCAATATATCTCAGTGTATTTAATTAGTAACACTCTGAGTATAGTCTAACGCTTTAGTTAAGGCAAAAATGCTAAGGAACGTGCATGAAATAACATCCCGAAATTATAACGCAGGATTTTTGCTTCAGATGGAATGATCTCATGAGGCGCATAGTTATTCTACGTAACGAATGAGATCATTTCAGCTGGAGTAAAAAGACAAGTTAGAAATCGGGAGTTTGTTTCATGCACGTTTGTATGATTAATTTCCACTCAAAGACGATGATAGAATTATCATCTGAGTTCGGGGATGTATCTTGGAGTTCCTCGTTGAAGCCATTAGTAAATTAATGAGCTAGTTTAGGAGTTAAAAAGCTAAACCGAATAACTTGAGTGGAAACAGAGTCGGTGATAAACCAGACTGCATTTACAAGCAGAAGTTAGGTTTAGCGTAAATCAAGCAGGTCATATAATGACCTGCTCTACCGAACTCTTCATCATTTACATAATGGAGGTTCCATGAGTCATTTTATCGGTATTGATGTTGCAAAAGCAACCCTACAAGTTTTTATTCCTCAAGGTG
>CBDVDU010000150.1:0-6300 GCA_965372825.1 uncultured Gammaproteobacteria bacterium
CTACATGCCCTATCTATTAATCTATTTTGAATAGTTATTTTTGTAGATAGATATTAATTCCCATTTTAATTTCTTAATTCAGAGAGCGCTATGTTTTCTCTAGACAAAATCCCTACTGAGTTACACGATACCGTTAATTTACATCTGCAAAATTTCACGGAATCTGTGCAACGCTTAAATCTTGAACTTCCCGAAAACGAGCAAGTTAGAAATACGCTACCCAGCATTTTTTGTTGCAGTGAGTTTATTGCTCAGACTTGTACTCGACAGCCACAGTTTTTATTTGACCTGATTAATTCTGGTGATCTGTTCAGTGCCAATGTGCGCCAGACTTATCAACAACAATTAAATCAGCAAACGATTGCTAATGATGCTGAATTGATGAAGTTTTTACGTCAATTCCGTAATAAGCACATGATGCGCATCGCTTGGCGTGATTTAGCGGAATGGTCGGATTTAGCTGAGACTTTGGCAGATTTAACGGCTTTAGCAGAAAGTTGTATTCAGTTTGCCCTCGATTTCTTATATCAACAAGCTTGTGAGCGACGCGGCACGCCTGTTTTATCTGATGGTACCGCTCAGAATTTAGTTGTTTTGGGTATGGGGAAGTTAGGGGCGTGGGAATTAAATTATTCATCGGATATTGATTTAATTTTTGCTTATCAACAAGATGGCGTTTTAGCTGATCGTAAAGAAACTAGCTACGGTGAGTTTTTTAGCCGCATTTGTCGCTTATTAGTGAAAGTGCTGGATGAAATCACAGCGGATGGTTTTGTGTTTCGTACGGATATACGGTTGCGCCCTTTTGGTGATAGTGGTCCTGTTATCATGACTTTTGATGGTTTGGAAAATTATTATCAAACCCAAGCGCGTGAGTGGGAACGTTATGCGATGGTTAAAGTGCGTCCAGTGGCTGGTGATCAGTTGGGCGGCGAGAAGTTTATGAATTTGATTAAGCCTTTTGTGTATCGACGTTATTTAGATTACGGGGCTTTTGAAGAATTGCGCTCGTTAAAAGTACAAATTACCCAAGAGTTACAGCGTAAAGATCGCATGGACAATGTTAAATTGGGGCCGGGAGGAATTCGTGAGATTGAATTTATTGGTCAGGCATTCCAGTTAATTCGTGGTGGACAAGATGCGGATCTGCAAGAGCGGCGTATACAAGTAATTCTACAGTTATTAGGCGATAAAGGTTTATTGCTACCTGAAGATTCTGAGCAATTATTAAGCTCTTATGAGTTTTTGCGTCGAGTTGAAAACCATATTCAGGAATATCAAGATAAGCAGGCACATGATTTGCCAAAGATGTCACGAGAACAAGCGATTTTGGCATTTTCTATGGGCTATGATGATTGGTCTAGCTTTAAAACTGAGCTAGATACAGTGCGTGAACGGGTACACCGTGTTTTTGTGCAGGTTTTTTCTATGGCAGAAGAACAATCTAAGCCTTCAGTGAGTACTGAAATTTGGATTGGGCTGGCACATGAAGAAATCATCTTAAGTAAATTGGCAGAAATAGGGTACCGCAAAGCGGCAGAGACATTAAGTCTACTGAATAATTTCAAAACATCATCAGCGATTAAGCGTTTAACCACGAAAGGCGCGACGGTCTTAGATAAGCTAATGCCACAAATTATTGATGCGGTGGCACAACTAAAAAATCCTAGTACCACATTAAAGCGCTTGTGTGCTTTGTTTGAAGCGTTGGCTGGGCGTAATGTGTATTTATCGTTGCTTGCTGAAAATGATAAAGCGTTGCAGCAATTGATTAAACTGGTTGCTGCTAGTCCGTGGGTTAGTGAGTATTTATCTAAAAATCCGGTATTATTTGATGAATTATTGGATACCCGTTCGCTTTATGAACCTTTAGAGAAAGCAGCTTTACAGCAACAATTAGCTGAGTTGTTGGCGAAAATTGATCCAGCCGATATAGAGCAGTTAATGTTTGGCTTGCATAAGTTTAAACATATTAATGTCTTGCGCGTTGCGGCTGCGGATATTATGGGTGCTGCCCCTTTAATGGTCGTGAGCGATTATTTAACTTATATTGCCGAAGTGATTTTAGAGCAAGCGGTGCAGATTGCTTGGCGTATTCTTACCGAGAAACACGGCAGTTTACCGGGTACGAGTGCAGAAAATACACGTTTTGCAATTATTGGCTTTGGTAAGTTAGGTGGCATTGAGCTCAGTTATAGCTCCGATTTAGATTTGGTCTTTATTTTTGATTACCCCGATAGTAATGCGCTCACGGATGGGAGTAAGCAAATTGGTAGTTCGCAGTTTTATGCCACGCTAGGTCAACGAGTCAGAAGCTTGCTAAATACGCAGATGTTATCGGGTCTGCTTTATGAAATTGATATGCGTTTGCGACCTAGTGGTGAATCAGGTTTATTAGTTGCGCCAATTAATCGCTATGAGCAATATTTAAAAGAAGAGGCATGGACTTGGGAGCATCAGGCTTTAGTGCGTGCGCGTTTTGTTGCTGGCGATACGCAAACGCAGGCAAAATTTGAAATGATACGGGAACGCATTTTAAGTTTACCGCGTGTTGAAACAGAGCTTAAAACAGAAGTTCGAGAAATGCGTGAAAAAATGCGGGAAACTTTGGATAAAAGCAATAAAGAGGTTTTTTATTTAAAGCAAGGCGTTGGTGGTATTGCGGATATAGAATTTATTGTGCAGTTCTGCGTGTTGGCTTGGTCGGCTAAATACCCGAGCTTAACGAGTGTTACCGATAATATGCGTGTATTAGATGCTTTGGCTGAGCAAGATTTATTAAATGAAGAGGCGGTAAAGACTTTAAAACAAGCTTATTGTTTATTTCGTAATCGCGGCCATGAAGAGGCTTTGCAAGGCAATAAAGCGGTTGTGGCGCAAGATGAGTTTGTTGATGTACGCCAGCAAGTCGCGCAATTGTGGCAAGAGATTATGTTGTAATATGGTGAGGTAGGGCGCGGCTTTAGCCCGCCAATGCTGTTGCCTTTAAGCCCTCTCTTGTTGGAGAGGGTTGGGTGAGGAGAATAAAATCATGCCTTTATAATTCCCCTCATCCCAAACCTTCTCCCGCTGGAGAAGGAGCTTATTTTTAAGTCAACAATTAACCTACTTTCTTCATGAAATCTGCAACAAGTACAAGGCGTACACCATTAACACGACCTTCAATATGTTTAGGGTTATCGGTTAATGCGATATTTTTAACAACTGTGCCACGCTTAGCAGTAAATCCAGCGCCTTTTACATCTAAATCTTTAATCAAAGTAACTGTGTCACCAGCCAGTAAGCGAGTGCCATTGTTATCGATGGTTGGTTCAGAATCATCTTCATCGCTCGTATCGGCACCTGACTCTGCCCAGCTCAGAACTTCAGGCTCTAAATACAACATATCTAATAAATCTTGAGCCCAAGATTCTGTCGCAGATAGTTTGTTTAATAATCTCCATGCCATCACTTGAACCGCTGGTTCAGGATTCCACATACTATCATTTATGCAGCGCCAATGATTAGCATCCATAGATTCTGGATTAGCTATTTGGCTGTTACAAGTCGCGCAAACCAAAATAGATTTATCTGCACTGCTCTCGTTTTCAGGGGGGAGATTATAGGCGGTTAGGTTTTCTTCTGATGCACATAGCTCGCATTTTGCACCGCTACGCTGTAATAACGTTTGTTCAATACTCATAAAAGGCTCTAATTAGGTAAATTGTGAGCGGTATTATCGCTTTTTTTCAGGTAATAAAGAATACAGCCAATAAATAAATCCTGTAATATTCCACTAATTATTTGACTTTACGCGTAACTTCTCATTATTAAAGGGTGCAGGCAGTTTTTCCAGTACGTCATTCCTGCATGCTGTTAGCAGGAATCTATGCTCAATGTAGATTCCCGATAAAAGACTTCGGGAATGACGATGTTTTTACATGTATTTGCCTGTGAATAATGAGAAGTTACCTTTATGCACTAAAAACGACGGAAAAACATGAAACTTTCATTGATTGTTGCGATGGCAACAAATCGTACTATTGGTATTAATAAGAAAATGCCTTGGCATTTGTCTGCGGACTTAAAGCAATTTAAAAAAATCACCATGGGGCACCCGATTATTATGGGGCGTAAAACCTTTGAGTCGATTGGTCGCCCTTTGCCTGGGCGGCAGAATATTATTATTAGCCGCGATATTAATTATCAGCAAGAAGGATGCGTGGTTTTTAATGATTTGGATTCCGCTGTACAGCATTGCTCGGAGCAAGATGAGGTTTTTGTTATCGGTGGCGCAACTTTATATAAAGTGACTTTAGAGCGTGCTGATCGACTTTATATTACGCAAATTAATCAAGCCTTTGAGGGCGATACGTGGTTCCCTGAAATTGATGCTGCGGATTGGCGAGAAGTGGCACGTGAAGATATTAATAATGATGCTAGTGTCGACTTTAAATATAGTTTTCTTACCTATGACCGGAAATAAATAGCGGCTATTGTCAGCTGAAAAAAAAGGGAGTATGGTTCGGAAGATAACTAAATACTAATTTTGCTTAGTTAATAACGAGAGGAAGGATAAATGACGAAAAAAATAAATAATAATAGACGTCAATTTTTACAAAATTCTGCTTTTGGTGCTGTGGCATTAACGGCTTTCCCTAGCATGCTGTTTGCTCAATCAAGCCCATTAAGAAGGAAAGCGACACCTAGTTTTAAAGCTGATGTAGAAATTGAGTTTGTTTCGCGTGATGTCTATGTTCCTGTATTAAGAACGGGAAGAAAAACGAAAGTACAGAAGTATTATGCGAAGCTGCTAAAAGGCCCTAAAAACACACTGGTAGAATTAAAAGGTAACTATTTAGGTCCCATTCTTAATTATGTCAAAGGTCAAAAAGTTCGTATCTATTATAAGAATATGATGTCTGAGCCATCAATTATTCATTGGCATGGTTTGCATGTACCTCAAGATAGTGATGGTCATCCGATGTATACGTTGGGGACAGGGCAAAGCCATATTTATGAATTTGAAGTCATGAATAATGCGGGTACGAGTTTTTATCATTCGCACTCACATAATCTAACCGCTGAGCAGGTTTATAAAGGCCTAGCCGGTATGATTACAGTGACTGATGAAAATGAGCAAAAATTAGATTTACCGCGAGGTGAATATGATTTGCCGTTTGTGATTCAGGATAGAACGTTTGACGAAGATAACCAGCTGAAGTATTTACAGGGTATGCACGGCAGAATGACTGGCTTTTTAGGTGAAAGCATCTTAGTCAATGGCCTACCAAACGTTGAATTTGCAGTTAAATCGCGTGCTTATCGCTTTAGAGCAGTCAATGGCTCTAACTCCAGAATTTATAAATTAGGCTGGGATGATGGTACTCCGTTAACTGCTATTGGTACCGATGCCCATCTTTTACCAAAACCAGAAACTCGCCCTTATTTAATGTTGGCTCCTGGTGAACGTATTGATTTATGGCTAGATTTTAGTGGCCGTCCTGTCGGGTCTGAACTGGTTATGTACAGCTTGCCTTATGCTGGTGCGATGCCGCCAAAAATGGAAGAGCAGCGCTTGGGTAAAAAATCCTCTGGCGGCGGTATGGGCATGGGTGGCGGAATGATGGGCGGCGGCATGATGGGAATGATGAGTCCTAGTGTAGGCCAAGGCGATAAATTTGCCATCGCTACATTTAAGGTCACTGAAAAAGTCAGTGATTCACCTAAATTACCGAAAACATTAGGCCATTTTGAGCGCTTAACCGAGCGTGATGTCGACAATAAGCATAAGCCTATTCCTATTGGTATTTCAATGAAACCGATGCGTCCTCAATTAAATGGCAAGTCGTTTTCTATGAACCGCATATTGGATTTTGAAAAAGTTGAACTCGGTTCAATCAAGAAAATTAAAATCTTTCATGACCACGGCCCAATGAAGATGAAAGAGGGCGAAAAAATGGACAAAGATATGGATATGTCCGGTGGTAAGATGAAAATGGAAGGTGGCGGTGGTATGGGTATGATGGGCGGAGGCATGGGAGGAGGAATGATGATGTCTATGGCACATCCGATTCATTTACATGGCCAGCAGTTCCAGATTTTATCCCGAGAAATTGAAGGTATGCGTCAGGAAGAATATAAGACGGTAAAAGATGGTTTTCTTGATACCGGCTGGAAAGATACTGTTTTAGTGATGCCAGGTGAAGAAATTGTTATCGCCAAGCCGTTTCAAGATTACAAGGGCTTGTTTTTATATCACTGCCACAACTTAGAGCATGAAGATCTAGGTATGATGCGTCAGTTTTATATAAGCTAAAT
>CBDVDU010000151.1:0-6278 GCA_965372825.1 uncultured Gammaproteobacteria bacterium
CAGTCCGCAAGCCCAGATATAAACGGTAGACTTGCGGACTGAAGTCCGCCCTACTGAAACAAGCCGATATTTCCCCAGCAGATCACTTAGTTGTAGTAAAATCTCCAACATATTATTAAAGAGGCTTAAGCATGATTGGAAAAATTAAAAGTTACGATGCAGACACACAAACCGGTGTTATAAAATGCGATGAGATTTATTACGGTTTTCATATTGACGATTGGAGCGAAACCGAAGAGCCACGCATTGATTCTGACGTACTTTTTGAAGGCGAAGGCGACACAGCCAGCATGGTTACTCTAATCGGTAGTTATCTACAACATAAAGATGCTGTTAAATCACGTAAAATAGCTATTTTCTTAGCGATGTTTCCTTTAACAGGTTTGTTTGGCGGGCACCGTTGGTATCTAGGCTTTTATAAAATCGCCATGATCCAAATAACTGTTACCGCTTTTACTTTAGGTAGCGGTTATTTATGGCCCTTTGTCGAAGGGATTTTATTAATCGCAGGCAAAATAGATAAAGACCAAGAAGGTCGCCCTTTAAAATAAATTCACCGCGTGTCACGGGCTTTGGTCCGTGTACCCATCATCGAGATTCTCACCTTTCATGCTTGCTTCATTTGCACTTGCTGTACAATTTTTAACACGCTTTCCACTCAATATAAATATTGAAATTTCCGACAAAAGGCTAGGTCAGTCGGTACTTTTTTATCCTCTTACCGGCCTATTAATCGGTTCTCTGCTGGCCTTGCTAGCTTATTTTTTACCCCCCAATTCAACACCCCTTAATGCCGCACTTATTTTAAGCCTATGGGTCTTTATAACAGGCGGCTTACATTTAGATGGATTAGCTGATTGCAGTGATGCTTGGGTAGGTGGCTTAGGTGATAAAACACGTAGTTTAGCGATAATGAAAGACCCCGCTGCTGGACCTATTGCAGTGATTGTTTTAGTTTTAGTGTTACTTTTAAAATGGAGCGCGTTACAACAACTGCTTAGCTCAGAACAAGCGCTACTACCGCTTTTAGTCGCGCCATTTTTAGCGCGCTTAAGCATTTTAATATTAATGCTCAGCACTCCCTATATCAGAGAAAATGGGCTAGGTAGCGCCATGCAACAGCATCTACCTAAACAAATCGCACAACTCATCATCGTTATTGCACTAGCAACTTGTGCTTGGTTTTTCTCAATTTATATTGTTCTTAGCACACTATTTATTATCGGCTGGATACGCCACTTAGCCTTGCAACGCATACAAGGAATGACCGGCGATGTTTATGGTGCCAGTGTAGAAATCATCGAAGCCGCTGTTTTAGTTAATTGGGTATTAGTCTATGGATAAACATAAATTTTCTGAAGCAGAAATTTCAGGCGTGTACCGTGCGATAGCCGAACGCCGAGATATGCGTCATTTTATTGATCAGCCGATTCCCGCTGAAACTTTAGCAAAATTACTCCAAGCAGCACATCAAGCCGGCAGCGTTGGTTTAATGCAACCGTGGCGTTTTATTCGTATTACCTCTAACACGCTACGTCAGTCTATTTATCAATTAGTCGAAATTGAGCGTCAACTAACCGCCCAAGCCTTAGGCGAGCGCGAAGATGAATTTATGAAACTTAAAGTGGAAGGCGTTTTAGAGTGCGCCGAACTCTTAGTCGTTGCCTTGCCTGATAATCGTGAACAACATATTTTTGGTCGCCGCACTTTACCCGAAATGGATCTTGCTTCTGCCTCTTGTGCCATACAAAACATTTGGCTCGCAGCCCGCGCAGAAGGATTAGGTATGGGCTGGGTGTCTTTATTTGACCCCAAAAAATTAGCGGCTTTATTAAAAATGCCGACAGGTAGTCAGCCGATAGCGATACTATGCTTAGGCCATGTAGAAGAATTTTATGCTAAACCCATGCTAGAAATAGAAAACTGGGCAGAAGGACGTGCTTTAGAAGAGTTTGTTAGTGAGAATAGTTGGGGAGTGAATACCTAAAATGTAGGACGGACTTTAGTCCGCCATTGCTAAAAAGCAGACTAAAGTCCGTCCTACATGATGCTATTTGGCTTAACGGCGTAAGAATAAATGCACAAATGCACACTTTAATGTCATATTATTAGCATCCAAAACGATGACTTTACAGCTTTCCATTTTTGAACGACCCACCGTTTTTTGCTTCTTAATCACACCGTCTTCAACTGCATATTTTAAATCAATGACTAACGTATTAGTTCTACCAAAGCGATCTTCTGATTCAGTATGTAAAACGCCACCTTTTCTAAAATCCCATTTAGAAAATAGCTCTACTTTCTCTTTCTCTAACCCTATCGCCTCAGCATACAAATTCCATTTACCTAAAATTTTAGAATCATTTTCTAATTTAACTTCAGCATTTGCAGCAACTGAAAATAAAAGTACCGCGCCTGCTAATAAACTATGTTTCAATTTCATTGTAAACTCCTCTTTATAATTATTATTTGATACAGCTGGTTTGTAACCGTTCACATGCCCCCCCTAAATTTCATATAAAAATATCGTCATCCCCGAAGTCTTTTATCGGGGATCCATGTTAAACGTAGATTCCTGCTAACAGCATGCAGGAATGACGAGCTGAAAAATAGCTTACACCCTCTTAGTTCTATTTTTCATAAGGGGCTCTGAACGGTTGTGCTGTTTTTGATTGTAACACGCTAAATAAATTATTAGCTGGCAAATACAACCTTTCACTCCATAAGGTTAGACTGCCAATCTATGCCTCACCAGCAGTCGCTTAAACTCATCCGGATCTTTATCTTGAGTTATCTCCCCTGCCCTTGAGTTAAATCGATGCTCCAAACGAGACAACCAAAAACGTAAACTGGCTCTTCTTAAAAAAACCGGCAACATGCGTTCTTCATCAGTAGAAAAACAACGTACTTCTTGATAGGCTTGTAAAAAAGCTTGTTGTTTTGTTTTCTCAAACAAACCCTGCTCATCAATACACCAATCATTCAAAGTAACAGCCACATCCAAGATAAAACAATCACAGCAGGCTGCATACAAATCCAATAAGCCAGTGATGGTGTCGCCTACAAATAAGACATTATCTTTAAATAAATCCGCATGAATAATGCCTTGGGCTAAATTACCGGTCTCTTGATTAAATTGGTAAGCTAACTCGTTTTCCAACAAAGCTAAATCTTGAACCGATAAATACTGCACGAGTTGTTGCGCACTTTCCTGTAAATCAATAAGAGATCGAGGATTTTTCTTAGTAAACGGTATAGCAGGACTACTGAGGTGTAAGTGCGCCAAAGCCGCTGCAATCGATTGACATTGTTTAAGCGTAGCAGTAGCAACCGACTTACCCGGCAAACACTTAAACAAAGCGGCAGGCTTACTAGATAAAACTCTCAAAGTTTGTTGCTTAGAATCGACTAGCGGACAAGGGTAATAATCTGCAGTCTCACTTAACTGTTGCATTAAGCACAAATACTCACTGACTTCATGCGCCTTCAAGTGTTCATACACTGTTAAGACGAAATCGCCTTGTGCTGCATTTAATAAATAATTGGTATTTTCTATCCCTGCACTAATACCCGAGAACTGCTTAAGTGAAGTAATTCCATAAGAACCAATAAACTGCTCAATTTGAGCCTGACTAAGTGAAGTATAAACTGACAATGCTTACCAACTAAAAATAGTCCACTGGTTGATTTTCAATTTATCATCTAAATCGCTGGCTGTTACTTCTTCCATTTCCCCATCACCATCAGGGTCAATAAAATAATAGGCGGGACCTATATCAGGGATAATTTTTATTTTATAAATTTTGCCATTAACACTATACTCATGAATCGTTTTTTTACCTTTTCGAGTAATGGTAATATCCGCGTCCATTGGCTCACCATTTTCTACAGGCATTGGCATTTCTGGTACTTCAATCATTTCTGGTGCTTCAGGTATTTCCGACGCAGCAACGGGTTCTTGCTCAGCCAAAACTGAGCTAGAAAACAAGACTAAACACAACAAAAAGGAACGATACATAACTTACTCGCCTTATATAAATTTTACGGAATTTTCAACTATTATACGCTGACCAAGCTCCTTTGCCGATATAATTACTCTCTATTCATAGGCCAAAATAAGGTATAGTTTAGTCATAAAAGCAATAACATTTATGAGGAAGTATTGAGATGAATAACAATACTAAAACGACATAACACCAGTTACTAACTTAAATAAAAGAGCAGCCCTATATGGATATAGTCAAACCAAAAAACAAATATTTAAACCGTAGACGTGCGCTCCGTATATATCAGTCCGTTGACCTGTTTTACCAGAAGGTAAGCAGTGAGGCAGAAAATGGAGCTAATTTTGACCTGACAAAGGCATCTGAATTTTTACCAGCCACTGAAAATGCTGACCATATAAAACCTATAGCCGGCCAATCATTAGCAGAATCAAAAATCCATGAAAATGATGCCTTAAATGTTAATATCAGTGCCAGCGGCATTTCTTTTACCTGTAAAGAAGAATTAAAAACTGACGACTGTTTAATACTCAGAATACGGCTTTTATATAGCATGACAGTGATCACAGTAAGCTGTAAAGTTATCTATTGCAAACCCAGCAACCCCTTCGAGAAAGACCGCTACCCTTATTTAGTAGGCGTTTGTTTTGTAAATATCAAAGAAGAAGATACTGAATTACTGCATAAATACGTCAACAAAAAGCGCAAGCAACAATTGACGCTAAATGGTTTATTAGCCGCTTTTCTTGTTACATTGATAGGGTTTCCTGATGTAATTTTTGATTTTCTTATGGGTCTATTTGACCTTTTTATTGAAAATTTTATAGAAGCAATGCATTTGCTGTTTGAACTTATTGAATACAACCTAGATCATCTGGTTGAATTTCTTTTCCATAGCAATGTACATGATACGCAAACCATTGTTTTTTATATCATCATCGGCTTGGGTTTATTGGGATTATATGCCTTTATGCGCACGATACCGCCGTTTTTCATAAAACAGTGGCGCAACTACCGTGTGTTTATACATCGTAAAAAATCGAGTTTTTTGTATTGCTGGCGGGAAAAACCTTTAATGTATAAAATCAGCGTGATCAGTACAGTGATTATTGCTAGCACTTGTTATGTTATGTTCTTTATTTGATATACCCGCTGCTTAACATGGGACACCTAGGAACAATAGGCCGTAGGTTGGATTAGCTTATCTAGCGAAGCGCAGATAACGTAATCCGACATTTCAGCTACTTTGTCGGATTACGTTTTTTAATGCTACGCAATAAAAAAGCTAATCCAACCTTGTATCCGTCTTATGGGTTAACGCCTTTTTATTTGTAGCGCATCTTATCGCGTTTCGGAATCAGCCCACCATTCGCCGACTTCCAAATCATTAGTATCACTAACCCAATTACTAGGGTACAACCCTTTCTTAACGCAATGATGAAAACTTGAATACGGCCAATCAATGACATTATCAGCCCAACCATGTTTTACAGGATTAAAATGCAAATAATCCATATGATTTTCATAGTCACGATCATCCCGAATAGCATGCTCCCAGAAGCGACGCTGCCAAATACCTCGTTCACCGCGTTTCATCCGGACAATAGAGCGCCGCTCAACTTTGGGCAAGCCTTTAGAAAAATGCGTTTTAATTATTTTCCAGCGATTGGAAAAATCAACATCGCCTTCCGGTAAAGTCCAAATACAACGCATATGTTCCGGCAACACAACCCAAGCATCTATATGAAACGGTCGCTTTTGCTTACACACCCGAACCGACTCGCGTAGCAAATCAATATGATCCACCAGTAAGGTATTCTTTCTTTCCAGTAAATTCACCGTAAAAAAATAACACCCACCAGGAATACGATAACGCAGATAATCAGACATTAACCAAAAGTATAGACCCAAGAAAAAAATATCATCCATAAATAACATCAATCACGTAGGGTGGAATAGCGTAGCGTTTTCCACCATCGGTAACAAACCAGCACATCAGCGGCAAGCAATATGCCGAAAAACGCTACGCTATTCCAGCCTACGCTTCCGGCTTACGTGTTGCCAACAGTCAGCTGGGGTTTTGGTAGGTCATGTTTGCAATAGCTCTATTAACCATCATTTCTACTGCACCATTCATTTCAACGGGTAATAATACAATATGAGGGTGCTTAGTTGCATACACCCTAAAAATTTCATCTGCAAAAGCTTGACCAATAGATGGTACATCTGAAAAATCAAAAATCACATTAGTAAATCGCTCAACTCTAGCTAGGA
>CBDVDU010000152.1:0-6186 GCA_965372825.1 uncultured Gammaproteobacteria bacterium
AACAATATGCTTATCTTCAACACGCACGCAATCCATGGTCATGCAAGAGTACAAGCGCCACGCGAACGACTTGCTTGGGTCTTGCGCAACCTCAGTCATTACGTCTTGACCAATATGCAAACCAAGAGCACGCTTAGTCATAACTAAGTTGCTAATCTCGTTTGCGGCAGGAGCTTCAAGGCGAGTGGACACTAACCACTGATAGCCCATCCAGTTACTTACATAACCATCAGACTGTAGTGGGCGCAATGCGTTGTAGTCAGCGCTGGTTGCTTCGGTAAGCTGTAGCAATTTACGCGCTTGCTTCGGACCGATCACCCAAACTTTTTCTTCACTTGGATCAATATCATTCTCTAGGAACTTTTCAGTAACAGAGGTGATAAAGTCAAAAGTGATTTCGCCCGTGCCGTCACCCAACTTCTGTGAAGCAGGGAAAACAACCGGAGTGCCCGCGCCTTTAATAGCCGCATCTTTGGTCGCGCCAGCGATGATAATGTCATCTACAGCACGAGCCATAAGCATAGACTGAGCTCGAGCAATGTTCGAGTTAGGGTCGATAAGCGTCTGAATAATGTCTTCTTTCTGTACTGAGTTACCAGTATCGAAAGTAACAAGATTGGTACGGCGCTTAGCCCATACTTCATCATTGTCAGGCGTATCTTGCAGGCCAGCACCTTTGGTACGGATAAAGCCGTCAGCTAGGGCTTCAAGAGTTTCCCAGTTATGGGCTTCTGAGCCTTCAAATACTTGCTGCACCCAAGGGCGTAGCTTAGTGGTGGATTGTTGTGCAAGATGTCGCACATTGGATTCGAACGTTTGGATATACGCTTGGTCAACAGATTTAGCCATGAGTGGCCTCCTAAATTATTAATTAGAAAAGCTACCCACAAAATATGGACTTTTATTTTAGTTAAAATGCAGCAAGCCCCAAAGAGGAAGTCTAAAAAAGCCCGCTGCCTATATGTATTCTGGACTACAAAAACGATTTGTCAACTATTGAGCGTTGGCTTGTCGCTGTAATTCCACCATTTTATCCATCGCCTGCTTATTAAGCGGGTTTGAGCGATCCCAAAATGGATGCGCTTTATTACTATAAATCTCTTGGATTTGCGCTTTAGCTTCATTAGGCGTGCTACTGCCTACGCCATTGCCTTGATTAGATACTTGCATGCCCTCAGTACCCAACGAATTGGCAATAGAGTAAGCCCACTTAAATGTATCTGCTCCGACATTGCCTGCTTTCGCCTGCTCAATAAGCGCTGTTGGTGCGCCCGTTTTTTCGAGTGCGTCAATCGCCTGCGCTGTCCGTGCGTCATAAGCCATTCCCCACTCTTTACCTAGCCCAGCTAAGGACTCTTTGGTTTTCTGGTTACCGCTTTCGATTTGCTGCCCTTCTGCATTAAATACGCTGGTGGCTAGCTTATTGAATTGGGTTTTAGTCAACCCAGCCTCAAGAGCGGTAGCTTTTAATGATGCAATCCTGTCATCGCTAGGCTTAAAACCACCAAAATCATCGGCAATATTGTAATCACTAGCATCATTGGGAGTGCCCAGCACTTTAAATATGGCATCAAAATCCTCTGGTCGCTCGCTATCTGGTTTTGGCATCAAGTTTGGCGCTTTTTCCAGCACCTTATCGTAAAACTTCTGCATGTCCTCACTACCAGCATCGCTGCTTGGTACGCGCAAAGAGTTGCCCATCATTCTTTGTAACTCAACATGGCTTTTTGCTAGGCCATTAATGTCTTTGTAATCACCTAGCGACTTTTCAGCCTTAAGCGAATCATCGAGACTGTCGCGCCACGATGTTTCTGCGCCGCCTGAACCATCGCCGCCTGAACCATCATTTTCATCTTGCTTTATGAACTGTAGGTATCTTTTCATTATGCAACCCCCACCCAGTCATCGGCCAGTATGTCACTGACGCTAGGTACCCACGTGTTGAATGAGTTTTTTACGTTCTTGATTGTGAAAAACTCATTCAATTCTGAGAATTCAAAATCACAGGCATCATTCAATTGAGTGTACATGCCGCTACCATTCCATCCAGTGCGGGCAACCTTTTGACCTGACCTCATTAACTCTACAGCCTTACCAAACGAGAATTGCTCCGTAACTTCAGTGTAACCATTATCAAACTGCTCTTTTGGTGACCAAGAAATATAACCATTATGCTTTGGATGATTAGGCTTGCCACCATCAATATACTCAACTAAGTACCCTTCATCGGCACCATTCTCATCATCCGGCAATTCCCACTCTCGATAAAGAACGTAATCAAGGCGGTTCATTAGTGTTGCTGTTACTTTTTTATGACTCTCAAATATCTTACTCATATCCATTCCTCTTTGGGTCGGTAGTTAATTAGCTGCTTTATGTACACTAACGCATCACGCCTACCAAGCGTGTATGCGGTTGTATTTGGATCGAGATTAAAAATATCATCAGGATTTAACTCATCCTCAAGCATGGCCAATACTTTTTGACCTTGCTCATTATCAAAAACGTCTCGAAATAATCCGGCTTTATATGCCGTTCTTTGATGTATATCAGGCATTGGTAGCCCCTTGTTCTAGTGCTGCTTGGCCGTCACCTTGAGCTTTCATTGCATCACCTTGAGCTTGCTGCATCATTACTTCTTGCTCTTTGGCTTGCTGTTCTTTGCGCTGCTTGCGTAGTGCTTCAACCTCAGCTTTGCCGCGCTGCATACTAGCAGGGATAGCACCATTAGCAGCAGTACCGCGAGCGATACCGTCAAAATCAACATTATCTAAAACCTCCGGCTCGATTTGAGAAAGATTTGCGATATTACCAACCCAGCGCTCAACTGATGTGTTCATATCAGCTTTTTGTGCGCGACTTAATGCACCAACGTAGTCAATTTCTGTGGTACCACCTTGCTCGGCAAGCGCTGCGGGTAACTCTGCGAGCTGACCTTCACGTAGCAAGATGCGAAATGTTCTATTGATAATCGGGTTTAGTAAATCGGTCTGCAAGCGTCCAAGTGTTGGTCCAAGTAATCGCTGCATCATTTCATAGCGCACCTGTACCTCGGTCGCTGTCATGTTGGGGCTTTGCTTTAGTTCTAGCTGGTCAACATGGAAAATACTTCGGATTGATTCAATTAGCGCGCTCTTTTGCAGTTCGCTAACATCAAATCTAGCGCCACCTTCAAACGGTTGCATGTCTTCCATGGTGCGCACTACGGTTAGCCCGCCACGGTCAACGTCAACATCACTTAGTAATCCGCGCTCAGTAACTTTCATCGCTGGGTCAATAGCTTTGCCAGCAGCAACAAGCGTCATTTCAACCACTTCATTCAGTGTAAGAATGTCAGGCAGAGCAAGCATGGCTTGTGAATAGCCCCACTTTGATCCAGAGGCTTTACGCCAGCGTGGTACAAAACTTGGCATTTCATAATAACCACCTTCATCACCAAGCAGTTCAGCAGAACTATGCAGGATATATTTAAATCCGACAGGCCGCTCTTTAGGTGCAAGAACGCCTTCTTTATCTTCTTTATTTGCTCGCTTATAGATGCAGAAGACTACATCGTGGCGAGTATCGATACCGGCTGCATCTTCTGATTCATCAAATATAGCTTTCGGCACGCCTTCCTTGCCAAACTTGCTCACTAATTGCACAGATGTCCAGCGTAAATGTCGATATAAGGTGTTAACTTCGGATTTATGGTCTTCTTCAAAGTAGCACTCTTCAATTGGCACGCTCTGGAAGCTCAGTTCAACCTTATTATTAACAACTTCGTACTCCTCAGTAATAACCGATGAGCCATATCCAGCTAGATCGACATAGGTTTCATTTATTTCTAGGTTGAAGTTCGAGTCTTGCAAGGCTTGATATACCGCTTTGCTAGCATCTTCGAGCCACTTTTTAGCCTCGTTATCTTGATTTAGTTCTTCTTCGCGAAACTTGATGGAGAACCACATGATGCTAGGGCTTGTTAGTGAGCCATGCAGGCTAGCGGCCAGTGTTTGATTGGCCATAATCGCGGTTGAATCGAATACTTTGCGGTTATCGCGCCACTCAACTTCATGTTCTGAGCCTTGATTCTTAAAGAACTCACTACGAAATGGCATCACATAGTCATTAATCATTTGCCAAGTCTGGTTTATCGTCTGTCGCTGGCTAACATTGGCATCATAGCGGGCGATAATGTCTGTATTCTTCATTGTTGTTACCTTCGTTTAAGTGCCGTTTTCACTTTATGCTTCATACGATAATTTTCAGACTTTTTTACGCCCCAGCCATTACTGCCACCCGCATTCTGCCAGCCAACAGCAAGATATCGCATAGCATCAGCGTAGTGAGAAGCGTGGTCATGCAAGGGTTTATCCTTGAACATCTTGGATTTATCGTCAAATTCCCTACGATACGAATATAGCGCATCAATCAGCCCGGCGCACTTCTTTTCATCAATACAACAGGTAGCTAGGCTTGCTCTGGTAGCATCAATGCCATCCATGAGCGGTATTTTTGGCACGATATCGAAGTGAAAACCGAGGATTGATGCAAAGTCTTTACGGGTTTTGCCAGAAGTAAACTCTCGCTGCTCCATATCATGCGGCCCATTATGGGTGTCGTAGACTTAAGGCATACTATTAACGTCGCGGATCCATTCTTCAAGGCTTTGATTTCGTTTGCTTAGGCAGTCAATAATAATTGGATGGCCGGCTTCACTTATCTGTGTGAATATTACGGCAGTATGGTCAGCGATACCGATATCCCACCAGGTCTGCACTGGTTTACTCGGATTATGTGGATACTCCTCACCAATACGCAAGTCATCACTCATTTTGTTCAGCGCCTTGGTATAAAAAGCGCCTTCCAGACCGGTATCCCAGCTACAATAAAACTCCTGAAGTATTTTTTCCTCAGCCATCCCAGCTAGCCGTTCTTCTTCAATATCTTCGGGGTTAATTACGTGCGGATAACCAGTTTGAGAATCAGTATTAGCGGTACGAAAGGTATCATCAATGGTCAACTCACTGCAAAACCACTTATCATTACCTTGAGCCATCCTAAATAATGTATGACCATGGTTTTTGCCACGCGGCGTATAGATAAACATGGCCCACCCCCCGTTTTCCGCAAGGATTGGCCGAATATAGTCCCACGCAGTAGGATCACAGATGGAATACTCTGAGAAAATAACACCTACAGGGTTGGTACCAACGAGGCTGTCATAGTTATCACTGCCAACGCACTGCCAGATGGAGCCGTTTAGCATGGTGATTTTCATTTCACTGTTATTGGTAGCGGCCCGCATTTCTTTTGGAAACGCTTGGTCAATCATCTTTCGACCATCGCGGTCAATACCATCCCAGATAACACGTCTGGCCTGCTGCAATGTAGGTAGCATATGCCAGATTGTGCCTACCCTGAGTTGCGACATGATAGCGCCAATATTTAAACACGTTGAATCCTTCCCTGCTCGCCGATGCCATACGCAAACTGCGCGTTTACGCTCACCATCTTCCATTAAATAGTCTATCAGTGGCGCTTGGTAGTGCCTTGGCGCCCAATTGTTTGGCAGCGAAATAACATGTTCATCATTACCATCTTCACTTTCACTGTCAGGGTCATACGCATCTAGCCCAGCATTAAAGTCAGGCTCGGCGTCTTGCTTAAACTTCTGCCGCTCGAGCATCTGCTTATTACTCCTAGCCACTTCGCAGTTTTCATCTAGGTCAGTAAAATCATATTCTGGTTTCAAGTATCATCACCTTGTCGCATCATCCGTAAACACTGGCAAATCATTCACCGCCCGATAAAAAGCAGTACCAGTACCGATACTGAGAGTAAAAAGCACTAGCATGAACAAAGCAGCATTAACCTTCATACTTTAATTTCCTATGCCAGCTAAACTCTCATTCATCTTACCCAGTTCCTCAAACACCACCTCAATGGTCTTTTCCAGCATCGCAAGATATTCAATATCATTAGCCTCAGCTTGATTCACCACCTTCATGAATAATTCATCACGGCCATACATGTCTTGCAGTGGCTTTGGCATTTGTGCATATAGGTTTGTCATAATTCTCCATCAGCGTATAGGTTTGTCATTTGACCACCTTCTTTTCAGTAATTATATCAACTATTGGAACTACCACGAAGGCAAAAAGCAAAAGTACAACGCCACCAGTATAATCACCTTCAACTATTCGC
>CBDVDU010000153.1:0-6158 GCA_965372825.1 uncultured Gammaproteobacteria bacterium
AACGTCGCGCCGCTCTTTCTAAGCGCCGCGTAGTACGAACTATACCCACGTAATTCCACATAAAGCGACGCACTTCATCCCAGTTATGTGCAATCATGATTTCTTCTTGCGACTCAATCACTTGAGATTCATCCCAGTCGGGAATTTCAGGTAAAGGCCTAGTAAAATCTTGTTTTAAAATGTCTTCGCAAGCGCGATCAGCAAAGACTAAGCACTCTAATAAGGAATTACTCGCCATGCGATTGGCTCCATGTAAACCAGTATGAGCGACTTCACCTAGCGCATATAAGCCCGAAATATCCGTACGCGCATAATCATCGGTCATCACGCCACCGCAGGTATAGTGTGCAGCAGGAACAACAGGAATAGGGGACTTAGTAATGTCGATATTAAATTCAAGGCATTGCTGATAAATAGATGGGAAGTGGCTTTTAATAAAATCGGCTGGTTTATGGCTAATATCCAGATAAACGCAGTCTATACCGTGCTTTTTGATTTCATGGTCAATAGCGCGGGCGACTATATCGCGCGGAGCCAGTTCAGCTCGTTTATCATAGTGCTGCATAAACGGTGAACCATCCGGCAAAATAAGTTTAGCGCCTTCACCACGCACTGCTTCACTAATTAAAAAGGAGCGAGCATCTGGGTGATATAAGCAAGTCGGGTGAAATTGCATAAATTCCATATTGGCAACGCGACAACCCGCACGCCAAGCTAAAGCAATGCCATCTCCCGTAGATATTTGCGGATTAGTGGTATACAAATACACTTTACTCGCACCGCCTGTAGCAATGGCGACAGTATTGGCAGCGATTGTTTTAACTTTATTATTTAGCGTATCTAAAACATAAGCACCAATCACGCGTTGTTCACCCAAACCTAGTTTTTTGCTAGTAATTAAGTCTACTACATTATGATGCTCTAATAATTCAATATTGGGATGTTGTTTTGCTTGGGTTATCAAAGACAAGGAAAGTGCTTTTCCGGTGGCATCGGCATTATGTACAATACGCCGCTCTGAATGCCCACCTTCTTGATTTAGATGTAATTCCAATTCGCCTTTTTTATTTTTTCGCTCGGTAAATTCCATACCTTGTTGATGTAAGAAATCAATGCTTTTTTTACCGTAGTTGACTGTGAGTCGAACTATATCGGGATCACACAAGCCAGCACCAGAAATCAAGGTGTCTTCAATATGTGATTCTATCGAGGCTTCCTGTGCATCTAAAACAGCCGAAATCCCGCCTTGAGCATAGAAGGTGCTGCCCTCGGTTAGAGCAAATTTAGATAAAACAGCAACTTGACAATGATCTGCTAATTTAAGTGCTAAGCTAAGTCCCGCGCCACCACTGCCTATGATAAGAACATCGTAGTTTTTTTGTTTAGACATTGAGTTGTTGGTGGGTATGAAGCGGTGAATAAAGACGAAAATAAAGTATCATGGGTGATTATTAGCTATACAATGCCGGTCTGTTATAAGTGGCAGAAGATCTAGCATTATATCTGTAGTGTAAGGTTTTAAGAAATTTCCTTGTTATATGGCTGGTTAAGCTAGTTTTAAATATCCCAAATAATAGAGTGTTCTAAGGTTAAATAAGAGGTTTTTATTTTGAAATTTAAAGTTTTTTTATTTTTGATTGCTTGCATTAGCATTTTTTCATTTAGCGTACATGCAGCACCTGTAACTAAAGTCAATACTAAGGTCAATTTCGAAATTACACGCGATAACCTACAAGCTAAAATAGAAACGATTAATGCTAAGCAAGGTATTGATGAAGCTAGCAAAGGTAAAGAGATAAAATGGTACCAGTTAGCGGATGAGAGTCTTGTTAATGAAGAATGGCTTATACAGCTTTCTAGCAGCTATAAAGACATGCTAAAAACGGCACCGAAAAATACTGTTAAGAAACAGGCTAACAATACATTTACCGGAAAAACACCCGTCAGCGAGAAAGATAAAAGTTTATCAGAAGAAAATCTATCACTACAGTTAGTAAATTTAAAGGAAGAGCAACGCTTAATCAGTGATGCGCTAAGTAAATTAGCAACAGACTTAAGTCAATATAACAATCGACCACAGCAAATTAGAGGCGAAATACAATTAGCAAAATCTAAATTGGAACAGGCTAGATTAGATGTAGCTGTAGCACTTAAGCCAAATGAAAATAAATATGAATTTGCAGCACATCAAGTCTATTTACAGTCCTTAATAAGGGAGTTGACTGCGGAAATCACAAAATTAGACTTGGAAATGGCAAGTAACCCAGTACAGATCCGTTTAGCCAAGCAAGAGCAAGAGCCTTTAGTTAATCAACAAGAAAAATTGACCGATATTATTGCTGAACGAGAGCTGTGGATGGAAGAATTTCATGCTCAAAAAGCAACGCAATTAGAAGCGCAAATTTTAAAGGAACAGCAAGAAAACCTTAAAAAACCTTTAGTTATTCAAGGGATTGTTAATAATACGATCAGTTGGCGTAGTGCTTTACAGCAAGTGTCTAAAGCTACGAATCAACATAGTCATGCTATAGCTGAAATGGAAGCGTATAGGAAAGAAGTCAGTGACTATCACAAGCATGCCAAAGAAAAAATAAAATTAGCAGGATTAAGCCCCGCTTTAGGGCGAGTTCTGCGTGAGCAAAGACGAAGTTTGAGCAATAAACAGAGACTATATCAAGGTAGTGCAGACATTCAAGATGAAGCTAATTTAATCAGTCTTGATCAATATAAAGTTGAAAGTAGGCAAACTCAGTTGCGTAATATTCAATCTGAAGTTGATAGCTATATCACTGAGTTGCAAGCAGAAAAAAACACACAACTCTCTGAAAGAGAATTAAAGGCGACAACAGAAGAAATACACGATTTATTGATTAAGGAAGATCAAGTATTAGACGAATTAAGCACGGATTATTCAAAAGGACTAAGAGTAATAGGTGATTATGATTTTTCCAAACAACAATTATTGATGGAAATTAGGGACTATGAAGCGTACTTAGGTGAGCATTTGTTATGGGTACCCAGTTCTAAGCCTATTGATCTTAATTTTCCAATAGAAGTCTATAACTCTGTCGTTTGGTTGGTTTCGCCCACTAATTGGCTGCAACTAGGGAAATACCTGTTTGTTAGTTTAAAAGGTCAATTATTGCTGAGTGCTTTAGCGCTTATCGTGTTTGCGTTTTTAACTTATATTAAAGGCTTTATTAAGCATAAACAATCGATGCTGAAGTCACTTGTATCAAAACATTCCACCGATAAAATTAGTTATACCTTTGAGGTTTTAGCTTATAACTTTATTTTGGTACTGCCTATCCCCTTTGCTTTATTTTTTGTCGGCTATTTACTTGCGGGAATGCCCTTTGAATATGGCTTTAGTCGTGCGATTGGTTCAGGTATTTATGGTGCTGCCTTGATTTTATTTATAGTCAATTTCTTTTTGAAGTTTTTTGAGCCCGATGGCGTTGCCGCACTACATTTTAAATGGCAAGAGAATACGGTTTTGTGTTTAAGAAAACAACTATCTTGGATGCGTTTTATTGCTATTCCAAGTATTTTTTTCATTTATATGACAGTTATTATGTCTACTGCCGTGCACAATGAAAGCTTAGGACAATTAGCCATGATAGTTTTTATGAGTGTAGCATGTGTGTTTTTTATACGCGTATTGCACCCTAAAAAAGGAGTGTTCAGTCGCTATTTTATAAGCCATCCTACCTTATGGTGGACGAAACTAAGGTATGTCTGGTTTGCAGTAGCGATCAGTATTCCATTGATAATCATTGGCTTTACTTTGATGGGCTATTTTATAAGCGCCCTAGAGTTACAAAGTAAAGTTATTATGACCATGCGACTGATATTTATCGCCATGATTGTGCATAGTTTGGTGTTACGTTGGTTAACTTTAACGAACCGGAAAATGGCGTTAAAAAATGTACGACAAAAACGTAAAGCACAGGAAGCGAGTGAAAAATCAATAGAGTCATTAACTAGCGAAGAAATATTAGCGCAAGAAGAAATACTGGATATACCTAAAATAAATGAACAGACAAAGAGCATTGTTAATATATTGATTGTCACTAGTTTATTGATGGGGCTTTTCTTGCTATGGCGCAATATGGTGCCAGCGTTTTCATTCTTAGATAATATTGTATTATGGCAGCATAAGGTGATTGTTGATGGTCAAGAGGTTTTTCAATCCATTACTTTGGTGAATTTATTGTTTGCTGGGTTATATATATTTATTATTGTTAATGCAGTGATAAACTTTTCAGGTGTTATGGAGTTATTGTTTTTTAGAAGCTTTAATATAGATGTGGGTACACGCTATGCAATCAATCAAATAGCAAAATATACATTAAGTGTCATTGGGTTTACGTCTGTTGCTAATGAATTAGGTGGTAGTTGGTCGCAAGTACAATGGCTAGTTGCTGGTTTAACCGTAGGTTTAGGTTTCGGGTTGCAAGAGATTTTTGCCAATTTGGTATCCGGTGTTATTTTGTTGTTTGAACGTCCGATTCGCGTCGGCGATATTGTAACGGTTGATGGTAATGATGGAAAAGTAATGCGCATACAAATGCGCGCAACCACTATTTTGGATTGGGATAAAAAAGAAGTGATCGTACCTAATAAAACATTTATTACTAATAAGCTAGTAAACTGGAGTTTAACTGAGACGATTACTCGTGTGGTTATCCCTATTGGCGTTTCCTATGGCACCGATGTAGAGGTCGCGCATCAACTGATTTTAGATACGGTACGTTCTACGCCTTTAGTTCTTGAAGACCCAGAGCCGAGTGTATTTTTTGTCGAATTTGGTGACAGTTCACTGAATTTTACCGCGCGGGCTTTTGTAGGTGAGTTAGGGCATCGTATGCCAGCAACCCATGATATTCACATGCGTATACTGGCGGCATTTCGTAAAGAAGGCATTGAGATTCCATTTCCACAACGCGATGTACATGTAAGGCAAGTGCCGGCGAGCAGTTAGGAATCAAAATTCAATAATATCCGAAAGTACCAGCAGCCCTTCGAGGACTGGCGGTGCTTCATAAGCTAAAGTTTCGGGTTTTATTTAATGTGCATTCCTTTATATGATAACTAGTCAGTATTTTCTGCTGAGTAGCGACATCTTGTTTAACTAAAACAACCCTGAAAATACCTGTACATTAACCCATTCACCTTTTTTTACGGTACTTCTATCGTGCTCTAAAATAATAAAGGCATTTGCAGAACTCATCGAGCTTAAAATTCCTGATCCTTGCTTTCCAGTGGTTTTGACTTGCCATTCGCCATTTTCAGTTTGGCTAACAATACCGCGTGGAAACTCAGTTCTTCCTGGTTTTTTACGTAATGTTTCTAGGCTGCGGGCTTTTATAATGGGCGCGATAGGTTGATCAGTAATACCTAGCATTTTTTCTATAGCAGGTAATACAAATTGATAAAAAGTCAGTAATACGGCCACTGGGTTGCCAGGTAAACCAAAGAAAGTGCTTTGTTTAATCTTGCCAAAAGCAACAGGCCGTCCTGGCTTTATAGCGACTTTCCAAAAATTAATTTCGCCACTAGATTGTAAGGCCGCTTTGGTAAAATCAGCTTCACCAACAGATACGCCGCCAGTGGAAATAATAATATCGGCATAATCAGCTGCATTATTAAAACTAGATAATAAGTCACTTTCTTGGTCTCTAATAATGCCTAAATTAATTATTTCAATATCAGCTCTATCAAGAGCAGCAAGCAAGCTGTAGCGATTACTATCATAAAGTCCGCCTGCGGGTGGTGTCTGCGCAAGGCTGTAAATCTCATCTCCAGTAGAAGCAATAGCAATACGTAATTTACGTTTAACTTTAATTTCTGGCATGCCTAATGAAGCTAATAAGCCGATATCTGGAGGCGTTAGTTTTTTTCCTGGTGCTAATACCGTAGCACCTTGACTAATATCTTCGCCAGCTAGTCGGACGTTTTGCCCGGCTTTATGTCGTGCATCAATGCGAATAACGTTTGCTTCACGTTGACAGTGTTCTTGCATGATTACGGTATCTAAACCATTAGGCATCGGTGCGCCCGTCATAATGCGTATGCAATGTTTAGGTAAACATTCTGTACTAAGAAATTGCCCCGCTAATACTGTAGCCTGAACGGTTAGCGTACATTCCTCATTC
>CBDVDU010000154.1:0-6119 GCA_965372825.1 uncultured Gammaproteobacteria bacterium
CCTGACTTGCATCTCATTGTATTTTAATGTCAAAAAGTTGTGTAGATACCTATGCTACTAAGCCCATATCAGTATAATAAGGCAGATAGAGACAACTTATTATTTTGAGTTATATGACTAAAAAAGCAATTATTTTATTATCCGGAGGTTTGGATTCGGTGACTGTCTTAGCGATGGCTAAACAGCAAGGTTATTCTATTTACGCATTGAGTTTTGATTATGGTCAAAAACATAATGCGGAGTTAGCATCTGCACATAGAATAGCTCAGAACTATCAAGTGCTGGAGCATAAAGTAATTACTTTAGGTTTAGGTTCAATTAGTGGTTCAGCATTAACTGATGAGGCTTTGACTGTCCCCGTTACGCCGCAAGAGGGTATTCCGGTCACTTATGTGCCAGCTAGAAATACGATTTTTCTTTCTTTTGCATTGGGTTGGGCTGAAGTCATCGATGCACATGATATTTTTATTGGTGTTAATGCCGTGGATTATTCGGGTTATCCCGATTGCCGGCCAAAGTTTATCGAGGCATTTCAAGCTTTAGCCAATTTAGCCACGAAAGCAGGTGTTGAAGGGCATGAAATTAAAGTGCATGCGCCGCTTATTAATATGAGTAAAGGTGAGATTATTCTCCAAGGGACGCAACTCGGTGTTGATTATGCTAAAACAGTTTCTTGTTATGCAGCAAGTCCTGAAGGCTTTGCTTGTGGTGAGTGTGATGCATGCCGTTTAAGAAAAATAGGTTTTGAGCAAGCAAGTATTGCCGATCCAACGCCTTATAAGTAAGCATAAAAGATCTAACATTTTAACCACAGAGGACACTGAGAGCACAGAGTTTTTTATCATGAAACCTCTGTGTCCTCTGTGTCCTCTGCGTCCTCTGTAGTTATTTTGGAATTTGTTGATTTTTTTTTGGTAAAATAATTTTTAACGACTACTTATATAAGCTTTGTAGGGCTCAGTGTTGTTGACTTAAGCCCTCTCTTGTTGGAGAGGGTTGGGTGAGGAGAATAAAATCATGCATTTATAATTCCCCCTCATTCCAACCTTCTCCCTTTGGAGAAGGAGCTTATTCTTAAGTTAACAGTATTACGGGAATGACGTGGGGCCTTATAGGCTTTTGCTCATAAATAATGAGAGCTTACGCAAATACACTTTGAGGCGTGCAGTAAATCTGCATATTACGCAATGTTATAATGAATAAATCAGTCGGTTGCTTGGGAAGGATTATATGAACGAAGAATTTGATGTTTTGATTGTCGGTGGCGGCATGGTGGGTGCGGCGGTTGCTTGTGCTTTGGGGGGGAGTCAGCTTAAAGTTGGCTTGGTTGAACAGTCTATGCCTGAAGCATTTTCAGTTGAGCAACCTCATGATATGCGTGTTTCTGCTCTCAGCATTGCCTCTAAAACTATTTTGGAAACAGTGGGGGCATGGGATGCCATCATCGGTATGCGCAGTTGTCCTTTTAAACGTATGCGCGTGTGGGAAACTGCTGGCGATACTGAATTTAATAGTGATGCCATTGATTATGACGCGCTGGGTTATATCGTCGAAAATCGAGTAACGCAACTGGCGTTATTGCACAGAGCGCAAGAATTTTCTAATGTGCAATTATTATGTCCTGCGAGTCTTAAACAGATTTATTACACGGAGGGGCGGGGTAGTGTTGAATTAGCTGATGGTCGCAGCCTTTCAGCTAAAGTGATGGTCGGTGCAGATGGTGGGCAATCTCGAATCAGGCAAACCATTGGCTTAGGTGTGACCAGTTGGGATTATCAGCAGCATGCGATGGTGATTAATGTTGAAACCGATTATGAGCAGCAAGATATTACTTGGCAGCGTTTTGTACCTACGGGACCACAGGCTTTCTTACCTTTAACGGGGCATTATGGTTCTATTGTTTGGTATAACACGCCAGATGATGTGAAGCGATTGAAAGCTTTGTCGGAAGCAGATTTACTGGCTGAATTAACAGCGACTTTTCCTGAGTGCTTAGGTAAAATCAATAAAATCCTAGGCGTTGCGAGTTTTCCATTAAAACGTCAACATGCACAAGAATATGTCAGGCAAGGTGTCGCTTTAGTTGGCGATGCTGCGCATATGATTAATCCTTTAGCGGGGCAAGGTGTAAATATAGGTTTATTAGATGCGGCAATGCTGGCTGAAGTTTTACTTGAGGCGAGTGATAAAGGAAAAAATATTGCTGATTTAGCTGTGCTGAAACGCTATGAGCGTTTACGCCGCAATGAGAATTTAAAAATGATGACGGTAATGGATCTGTTTTATCGTGTCTTTAGTAATAAGACGCTGCCGGTTAAATTTTTCAGAAATTTAGGTCTAGGCTTAGCTGAACGTATTACCCCATTAAAAAACAAAGTGATGCGTGGCGCGATGGGCTTGGAAGGGCGGTTGCCTAAATTAGCGAAAGGCGAAACGATTATTTCATGAACAATTCAGTTGCTTTAAGAACGCTTTTATTTAAAGAAATACGCCGCTTTGCACGCATTTGGCCGCAAACTTTGTTGCCTCCCGCGATAACCACGTCCTTATATTTTTTGATTTTTGGTAAGTTGATAGGTGAGCGTATTGGTGCGGTTAATGGCGTAAGTTATATGGACTATATTGTGCCTGGTGTGATTTTAATGTCGGTAATCAGTCATTCGTACTCTAATGTCGTCTCGTCTTTTTATTCGACAAAATTCCAGCGACATATTGAGGAGCTGTTGGTTGCACCGGTTTCCAATTGGGTTATTCTGGCAGGTTATATTGGAGGCGGAATAGCTCGGGGTGTATTGGTGGGCTGTGTGGTAGCTGCTATTTCTTTGTTATTTGCGGATATTACTGTCATCAATTGGTGGCTTGCCGTTAGTGTCTTTGTCTTAACCGCGACCTTATTTTCTTTGGCTGGTTTTATTAATGCGATTTTTGCCGATAGTTTTGATGATATTTCTATTATTCCCAATTTTGTATTAACGCCACTGAGTTATTTAGGCGGGGTATTTTATTCGGTTTCTATGTTACCCGATATTTGGCAAAAAATAGCATTGGCTAATCCGATTTTATATATGATTAATGCCTTTCGTTACAGCTTGATTGGTATATCTGATGTGGATGTTTATCTGGCAATGATTATGACGGTTAGTTTTATTGTGTTGCTTATTGTTTTTTGCTTAATTTTATTGGCGAAAGGGGTAGGTATTAAGAATTGACTGAGGATAAGTGTTTGGCGATTCTATAGAATTCGGATAGAATTGAAAGTCTGTACACTATATTTACTCTTAAGTTTTTAATTTACCTGGAGAATGGGATTATGTTCACAAAAAAAAGTACCGCGACATTGCTTAAAGCGGCAGCCTTAGGTGTTTCTGTTTCAGTTTTAACCGCATGCGGTATCGCTGCACCTAAAACCGAAATTGCTTATGCAGAAGCGACACTACAGTCAGCTCGTAATGCTGACTTAGACGGCAATGCAGGCGTTCAATTAGAGCAGGCAGCAAGTAAATTACAGAAAGCTAAAGAAGAAATGAAAGACGGTGACAATGTCGAAGCTTTACGTTTAGCAAATGAAGCTATCGCGGATGCTAATCTTGCTCAAGCAAAAGCGCAAGAGGGAATTGCTCGTAGCTCTGAGAGTGATATGCAAAAAAGCCTTGAAATGTTGAAAACACAGCTTAAATAAGTCGCTTTGACTTGACTCTATTACTTTGGACTGAATCTATGAAAACATTAACCGTAAAAAAACTGCTTATTCCAGCAATCTTGGCAACTTTAGCTTCTGGCTGCGCTGAATTGCAAAAGCCACAATCATTATTAGACGCTGAAAAAGCTTATAGTCAGGCAGCGAATAGTGCAAATGTTCTAAAATATGCGGCACCAGAATTAAATACAGCAAATAAAACACTAGTGAGTGCAGTTGCAGCAGAAAATAAAGAAGATATGGCTTCTTTAGCGTATATTGCCAATACGCAAATTGAGACCGCTGTCTCTAAAGCGGAGGCGCAACAAGCACATCAGAATACGAAAGCCTTAATGGTGCAGAAAGAGCAGCTTATAGCCTCTGCCGTTGATGCCAAAAAATCTAGTGCACAGGATCAGCTAGCTACCATGCAGCAGCGTGTTGTTTCTATGGAAGAGAGTAAAGCAGAGCAGGAAATTTTATTGGCATTCGGTAAAATTGAATTTGTTACTGGGACCGCTGACTTAGTACCTGGTGCAGTTTCTGGGATTGATTTGTTAGCGGAATATATGACTACACACCCTACTAAAACCATTACACTTTCTGGGCATACTGATAGTTCAGGTAGCGCAGAACTTAATATGGAATTATCGCAGAAACGCGCTGACTTTATTCGTGATGTTTTAGTGACTAAAGGTATCGCGGCAGAGCGTATTACTGCGATTGGATATGGACAAAGCCAGCCAATTGTTTCTAATGCGACACGTGCTGAGCGCCAGAAAAATCGTCGTATCGAAATTAAATTTGCTAATTAATTTCAGCTTATATGTGGAAGGTTTGTTATGCGGCTTTATCGTGTAACAGGTTTTAAATATCTGTATCAAAAACCAGCTTAATGTATTAAATACTTTAAGCTGGTTTTTATTTATCTATTGAATTATTTAATGAGCGTAATTAACTATGAAACGTGTAATTTTAAGTTCTGTGCTTAGCGTCATTTTTTTGCTGCCTACCTCCGTGTTTGCAGAAGATACTAGCTGTTCTATTACTTACAATTTAAGTGGTTGGTCCGCTTTGTATCAAAGCTATAAAGGAACAGGCATTGTCACTTGCACGAATGGACAAAGTGCCCATGTTTCTTTGAGACAGCATGGTGGTGGCTTGACTTTTGGTGTGCTCGATATTGAGCAAGCGAAAGGTAAGTTTGCTGGGGTGAAGGATATTCAGGATATTTACGGAACTTATTTTTCTATGGATGTTCATGCTGGTTTTGCAAGAGCGGGAGATGCTCGTGGGCTCTTTAAAGGGTATATTTCCTTTGGCGGCGCAGGCACTGGTGGTGGGTACACATTAGGAACTGCTTTAGGTGGTTTAACCATTCGATAAGTGTAACGATAATTAGAAATATATAGTCTGAATACCTCAAGTGAATAAAAAATGCTCAGTCTGCGGTACAAAATTTAGTTGTGGCGCGGCTCAAGAAGACGAATCATGCTGGTGCCTTGGCTTCCCGGCTATTATGCCAGCGGAATATGACCAAGATTGTCGCTGTAAAATCTGCCTCAGTAAAGCGATAGCGGAAAAAATTGAGCGGGCAATACAGGAAAATACGCTTGAACATATGTTGGAGCTTGCTAGTCAATATGATAATAAAAAGGGGCTTGTTGAGTACATTGATTACACCATAGAGTATGGGGAATTCGTTTATAGCAAATGGTACCACTTAAAACGTGGCACCTGCTGTGGTAATAGCTGCCGGCACTGTCCTTATTGATCGCCTAATTTAGTCTGTACGACTTAAAGCTACTATTGCGGTGACAAATTTTAAAACGGGATGTTCATCCTATTTGTAGGGCGGACTTCAGTCCGCTTTTTAGCAATGGCGGACTGAAGTCCGCCCTACGGGTTATAAGCTGCCCCGTCTTAAGTTCGTTGCCGCTAGATGATTTCTACAGTCCTGTATTCTCTGGTTATGAGAGGTAGCAGCGTTTGCATAAAAACGAGACTAATGCGGTTGGTTAAATTTAAGACGCTTGGTTTTGCTGCTTTCTAAAGCGGTTAAAAGCGTGGTTCTTTTTGAATTCAGCTAGCTTATTGATTAGATATAAAAACTTAAAAGCTCGCAGAGGCAGGCGAATTTCTGGGTTATTGTAGGCATCTCCGGCTAATACGGAAATAACGGCTGATTTGAGCTTTTGCTTAACAGGGTGCTGAGCCGCCTCATCGGAGGACATTAATAGTTTATGCAAAGCTGGGCTGTTAAAGCGATAAATAAACCAGCAAAAGGCTTTGATTTCTTCTGCGACTGAGCTTTCGAATTGGGTAATCAAATACTTGTGCGGCGTACCTTTCTCAAGTAATTGGTCAACTAAGTCCGCGCCTTTTGTAGCACTTTGCATAGCGAGATAAACCCCGCTGGAAAACACAGGATCAACAAAAGCGT
>CBDVDU010000155.1:0-6091 GCA_965372825.1 uncultured Gammaproteobacteria bacterium
CTTTTAGCCGCGACTTATATAAAATCGCGGCTAAAAGCCCCTCCCACAAATACCCTCGTAATTAATCTCAGTGAACTAAAACTTAAAGTGTAAACTGAGAAATGAAAGATGCCTAAATTTGCACCTACTAGGTGATGAGGTCATTACTTAGTTTGAATTATGCATATCAATAATCGACGAACCTGAATTATTCTCAGATTGTGCCGTATCATTCCGTAATGCTTCAATATTTTCTAAATAGGCATCATCAATATCACCAGTAATATATCGGTGGTCAAAGCAGGATGTATCAAAATGAGATATTTTAGTATTCCCTTTTTGTACCGCTTTAATGAGGTCTGATAGGTCTTGATAAATCATTTTATCTGCACCTATTGCAGTACCTACTTCTTCTTCTGTGCGCCCGTGGGCAATTAGTTCGCTTACGGCTGGCATGTCAATACCGTAAACATTTGGGTAACGTACTGCGGGTGCTGCTGAGGCAAAATAAACTTTTTTTGCACCTGCATCACGCGCCATTTGGATGATTTGTTCCGATGTCGTGCCGCGCACAATGGAATCATCGACTAATAGGACATTTTTCCCTTCGAACTCTAAACCAATGGCGTTGAGTTTTTGGCGCACTGATTTTTTACGCATTTGTTGGCCAGGCATAATAAAGGTACGGCCAATATAGCGATTTTTGATAAAGCCTTCACGAAACTTAACGCCTAATTTATTGGCGAGTTCTAAAGCAGAGGTACGGCTTGTGTCGGGGATTGGAATAACAACATCAATATCATGGTCAGGCCATTCTTTGATGATTTTAGCGGCTAATTTTTCCCCCATACGTAGGCGCGCTTTATAGACTGAAATATTGTCAATAATAGAGTCAGGGCGGGCAAAGTACACATATTCAAAGATACAGGGACAATGATCAATTTTATCGGCGCATTGCTGTGTGTGTAGTTTGCCTGATCGTTCAATAAACACAGCTTCGCCTGGTTCTATATCACGGGTCAAGTCAAAACCTAAAGCATCTAAAGCAACGCTTTCAGAGGCAATCATAAAATCAGAGCCCTGCTCTGATTTTCGCTCACCAAAAATGATAGGGCGGATACCATTAGGGTCTCTAAAGCCGACAATACCAAAATTAGGAATCATGATAACGACAGCGTAAGCGCCTTTACAGCGGCGATGAACGCCTTTTACAGCATTAAAAATATCATCTTTATTAAGTTGTAGTTTGCCTATTTTCTGTAATTCATGGGCAAAGATATTAAGCAAAACCTCAGAATCAGAGTCCGTATTTAAGTGGCGTTGATCCTCAATAAACAATTCTTTTTTTAATTGCGCGGTATTGGTTAGGTTACCATTGTGCGCTAACGTTACACCAAAAGGTGAGTTCACATAAAAAGGTTGGGCTTCTGATGAATTAGAGCAACCTGCTGTTGGATAACGCACATGGGCAATGCCCATATTGCCTTTTAATTTCAGCATTTGTTCGTTGGTAAAGACATCGCGTGTTAAGCCGTTGTCTTTGCGTAAATGTAAACGTCCGTTTTCACATGTCACAATACCTGCCGCGTCTTGTCCTCTGTGCTGTAGCACAGTTAGAGCGTCATATAGTTCTTGATTTACATTTTTATGGGAAACAATCCCCGCAATACCACACATGTTATTTCCTGAAATTTGAAACTAGGTTAATGAATGAAACTTTATTTATACTTTAAATAGCCGGCAATGCTGTCAGGCATATTGGTATTTAACCAAACGGCTAAGGCTTGAAAATGGGGGATTAATTGAGACTCTGCCCACCATGAGCTTTCTGGTAAAGGTGTTAAACCCGCTAGCATGACTAAGATAACAATGATGATTGCACCGCGAGCAATACCAAAAAGTAACCCAGCAAGCCGATCCGTACCGGTTAAGCCTGTTTTACTGATTAAGGCGCTGAGCAGGTGATTAATAATCGCGCCAACGATCAGTGTTAATATGAATAAGGCTGCAAAAGCCACAGCAATTCTTGCGCTTTCAACCGTAACTGCATTTTTTAACAGATCTGAAAACGGTGCGCTAAAAGTTAAACCCACCCAAAAGGCGATGCCCCATGTCACTAAAGCAAAGGCTTCACGAACAAGGCCGCGAAAAAGGCCAATAATCAGTGAAATGCTAATTAAGCCGATAATAGCGTAGTCTATCCAAATCATAAGCGTATTTTATTCTGCAACTAAAAGGGTTTTTACCTTATACAGTGATTCTAAGCGTTGCTGCGTTTTTAAGGCAATTTTTTTGCCTAATTCAGGGCCAACGCGTAAGCGATATAAAGTACCTTGATTGTTACTTGCTGAGTCGACATAGGCGGTAAATTTATTTTTACGTAATTTATTGCGAAATTCTAGTGCATTTTGTTTTTGACTAAAGCTACCGACTTGAATGACCCAGCTTTTGAGGTTTGCCTGTTTTGCGGATTGTTTGATTTGTTGTGCTTGTAGGTCGACTTGAGCTGGTTTAGGTCGAGATAAAACTTCGCGGCTTGTTTTTGGGATTGAGTCTAATAATGCTTGGGTATTATTAGTGGGCTGTTGTGGTAGCGACAGCTCATTAGATAAGTTGTCTGCATCGGCAATAGGATCATCAAATAGCATGGGCACAAAGATTGCCGCTAGCGCAGTAATAACGATAGCGCCGACAATTCTTTGCTTTAATATCTCATTCATAAGGTTTCTCCTTGTTGGGCATTAAGGCAGGATAGATATTCTGAGACTAGAAAAAAAGATCCGAAGACTAAAATAAGGCCCTTATCTGCCTGAGCTTGAGTTTTAGCTGCATTAAAGGCTGCGAGGAAATCTGTAAAGCCATAACTGACTTGCGTATTATGACATAAGGAAAAAGCTTTCTTTAAGTCAGTATTCGTACTAGTGCGCGGGTTATTTAAAGGGGAAATATACCAGTGCTTAATGCACGGTTGCATGAGCTCAATCACGCCTGGTAAATCTTTATCACCCATCATAGTGAATACGGCATGAACCGGTGTGTTTTTAAATTCGTTTTGTAAATAGTCGACTAAAGTCTTTGCTGCTTGCGGGTTGTGACTGACATCTAATAATACCTCAGGATCGCCCTTAATTAATTGAAACCTTCCTTGTAAATTAACACTGCTTAAACCTTGCTGAATAGCCTGTTCAGAAACGGGTATTCTATCTTGTAAAGCTTGAATTGCAGTAATAACAGCGGAAGCATTTCTATATTGATGCGTGCCTTTCAATTTAGGTGGAGGTAAGTTATTTAAAGTCGTGTTGCCACTCTGCCAAGTCCACTCATTACCGACTTTACTATAAGTAAACTCATGACCAATACGTAAGAGTTTGGCGTCTATATTGATGGCGCAATCGAGTAATGATTGCGGGGGATTCATGTCGCCAATAATAGCTGGGGTGTTTTTACGCAAAATCCCCGCTTTTTCAACAGCAATAGCATCGCGTGTATTACCGAGCCAAGCGGTGTGATCTATGCAAATGCTGGTGATAATGGCGGCATCAGGATCAATAATATTCACGGCATCTAAGCGACCCCCTAGACCTACCTCTAATAATTGTATGTCCAGATTGGCGCGTGAAAAAATATCTAATGCAGCTAGGGTGCTAAATTCAAAGTAGCTAAGTGAGACATCGTTTCTGACGGCCTCTATACGCTCGAAGGCGGAGCACAGTAATTCATCAGCAACAGGCGTACCATCAATTTTAATGCGCTCATTATATTTTAGAATATGCGGTGAGGTATAAGAGCCTACACGTAGCCCTTGTGCGCGGTAAATAGCCTCTAAAAAAGCAATACTAGAACCTTTACCATTAGTGCCAGCGACAGTGATAGTGATAGGTTTTATGCCACTTGGGTTTAGTCGGCTATAAACTTCTGTGACTCTATCTAATCCTAAGTCGATGCTTTTTGGATGCAGGCTTTCTTGCCAATCTAACCAACCTTTTAGGGTATCAAAGTGCATAATGAAAACAGGAGAGTAGGGCAGACATTAATAGTCGAGATAAAGATAAATTATGCTCCCTTACTTGAGATAAAGAAAGGGAGATAAGTTCTTGTTGTAAATAATTATGCAGCTTTATTTGCCGTTAATATAGCTAAAATCGAGCTGATTTCATCACGCATTTCTCGGCGATCAATAATCATATCAATAGCGCCGTGTTCTTGTAAAAACTCACTGCGTTGAAAGCCTTCAGGCAATTTTTCGCGTACTGTTTGTTCGATAACGCGCGGCCCTGCAAAGCCAATTAAAGCTTTCGGTTCGGCAACATTGATATCGCCCAGCATTGCTAAGCTAGCAGAAACGCCGCCCATTGTTGGGTCAGTCATAAATGAGATATAAGGGATGCCGGCTTTAGCGAGCTTAGTTAGTGCTGCACTTGTTTTGGTCATTTGAAATAATGAAAATAATGACTCTTGCATGCGTGCGCCGCCACTTGCTGTAAAGACAACAAAAGGTACGCCCAGCTCTACACTTTTATTGATGCCACGGACGAATTTTTCGCCGACGACCGAGCCCATAGAGCCACCCATAAAGCCAAAGTCAAAAGCTGCGACAACAATTGTCTTACCTTTTAATGCGCCACTCATAACAATAAGGGCATCATTTTCTTTGGTTTTCTTTTGTGCTTGGCTGATACGATCTTTGTATTTTTTGCTGTCTTTAAATTTTAATGGATCGAGCGGTTTAAGATTTATGCCTATTTCCTCACGGTTTTCTGGATCAAGAAATAAATCCAAACGGCGTCGAGCGCTAATACGCATGTGGTAATCGCATTTAGGGCAAACATTAAAGTTTTTTTCTAGCTCGGTATTGTACAAAATAGCATTACAGCTAGAGCATTTATTCCATAAGCCTTCTGGGACAGCAGTTTTTTTGCTATCAGAATTTCTTTTAATGGTAGAGGGGACTAATTTTTCAAACCAACTCATTGTGTGCTCCGTCTTTAACCTTGATTATCCATAGCAGTGCGCATGGATTTTAATAATTCAGTGATTTCTTGTTTTGCTCGTTCAGGAGAATCTAAGTTCGCCTCTATTTTACTGATTAATGCACTGCCGACAACAACCGCATCGCCTAAACCAGCAATTGTTTGTGCGGTCTCTGCATCTTTAACGCCAAAGCCAATGGCAATAGGGAGTTCTGTGTTGGCGCGAATATCGACTAATTTTGTTTTTACATTATCGGTATCTAAATGGCCGGCCCCCGTGACACCTTTGACTGAAACGTAATATAAAAAGCCGCTACCGACTTTATCCATCTTTCTAATGCGCTCGCAGCTACTGTTTGGCGCTAGTAAAAAGATTTGATCAATATTGCGTGCATTCAATAAATCAGCACATTCTTTTGATTCTTCAGGCGGTAAATCAACGGTTAATAAACCATCAACGCCTGCTTTTTGCGCAGCATCAGCAAAAGCGACGTAGCCCATTGCTTCAACAGGGTTGGCATAGCCCATTAAAACGACTGGCGTTGTCTGGTCGGTAGTTCTAAATTCAGTGACGAGCTCTAAAGTGCGACGTAAGCTCATTTTATGCTCTAAAGCACGTTCACTGGCGCGCTGAATCACTGGGCCATCCGCCATAGGGTCAGAAAAAGGTACGCCTAATTCGATAATATCTGCACCAGCTTCAACCATTGCATGCATCATTGGTACAGTGAAGGCAAGGTTTGGATCACCAGCGGTAATAAAAGGAATCAGTGCTTTATGTCCAGTTTTTTTAAATTCGGCAAATTTAGTCGCTAAACGGCTCATATTTTAACTCCTTCATGATTTGCAATGGTCTGCATATCTTTGTCGCCACGACCGGATAAATTCACAATTAAAATCTCATCTGATTTCATGGTCGGTGCTAATTTCATCGTGTAAGCCATCGCATGACTAGACTCTAAAGCAGGAATAATGCCCTCCATACGCGTTAAGGCATAAAAACCTTCTAAAGCTTCTTTATCGGTAATGCTGGTGTACTGTGCGCGACCTATATCTTTTAACCAAGCATGCTCAGGGCCTACGCCTGGGTAATCTAAGCCCGCAGAAATAGAATGCGTTTCGATGATTTCACCATCATCATC
>CBDVDU010000156.1:0-6069 GCA_965372825.1 uncultured Gammaproteobacteria bacterium
TTACTACGATTACCTTCAACAACAATGGCTTGTGGAACAATAATCCCTGTAGGAAACAACAGTACGTAAAAAAACCTGAGATTGCATCTTCTATTGAATCTTCGGTATAAACACGCACTTCAACCAACTTTTCACGTTCAATAATTGCCGCAACACTGTCACTTGGTGTTAATGGAAAGATACCCCATAAGGCATACCATTTCTGATAGCACGTAGGGTGGAATAGCGCTAGCGTTTTCCACCATCGAAAGCAACCTAAGCCATCAGCGACAACAATATGCCGGAAAACGCTACGCTATTCCAGCCTACGTATCCGGCTTACGAGTTTAGGGGCTTATCAAGTGCCTTAGCTGTTCAGTTTCACCACGATGCAGCTGATTTAGACATTAAAAAGACTGTCTTAGTAGGCTTGATACATGGTCAGTAACATATTATTGTGAACGCGGTTATAGGATGTGTCCACGCTAGGAAATGCATCGTTTACCGTTTAAAATGATGCGCTTCGTGCCTCAGCACATCCTATGATTTTTTAAGGAAATACTTTAGCTAGCAAAGGTAAAACCAATTCTCTCACTTCCTTGGGTAGACTCATTAACGGCTTATCATTTTTCTGTTCTACCGCTAGCACAGCGGCTTGTAATACTTGTAATGACAACTGCATCTCTTGATATTGTTCAGCCTGTTCCTGCCACAGTTGCTGCCACTTTTTAAATGATGAAGCTAAAGATTCATCTTCAACAAAAAAACTGATTGAATGAATTAATGCTGAACTTAGATGATCCAGCTCGCCATACTCGGTATATAAAGCCAGTAGCCAAATGATTTGTTTTTGCCAGAATGAGGAGCCTAGCTGATTGATGGATAGCAGTATATCTTGTGTATTTGATGGATAATACTCACTACTCTTTTCTCCCTTTTCAAAAGCAGTTTTCAATGCTAATTGCGCGCTGTCTATTTGCAGTAACTTAAAATAAGTCTCTGGCACAAGAAATAATGCATTAGTTATAATGTATTTCGATACATTTAGCATATTAATTACAGCTATCAAGTCTTCAAGCTCCTTCTTTGTTTGATGGCTTTTTCGATAAGTATTACTGCGATTAACTAATGCTTTTGCTTTTTGGTCAAAAGGTACTTCTTGCATTTCAATTAAAACAGTAAGATCTTTAATCTCTTGTTTTATATTACCGCTATCTCCATAAAAAACGCTACGATTAAATAATACCTGTGATTTCTGATAAGCAGGTATATCTTGCATACTGATGATAGCTGTCCAGTCTTGAAGTGTTTCCTTTGTTTCACCAATTAGATAATATGCAACTCCACGCATATGCAATGCATTCACTTTTTGTCTTAAGGGTAATCCATCTGTTTGAGGGCTGTTAATTATTTCACTGCTTGCTGCAATAACTTTTTTATAGTCTTTTTCTGCCATTCCCTCATTTATTTGTTCTTCAATTTTATTGTTAATAGAAACTAATAACCCTTTATCCATAGACAGTGCCGCCATTCTATAGTCAGATGACAGGCTATTGACTTTTCCTACATTCTTTTGCAATTCCTCATCAGAAAACCAAGTGCGTAACAGTGATGCCACCATTTTTAATGGCTTACCTTGATTATTTTTGACTTCTAATGCCAAGCGCATCAATGGCTCGCCCATTTCGTAGTAGCTTTGTTTGCCACGTTTATGCGAAATAACATAGCCATTTCTTGCCAGATCACCCAATTGTTTAGCCACACTTCGCTCACCAATAAAGGTTTCTTCTGCGATGGTTTTTACGGGTGTTGCGCCTTGCAACTCACAGAGTTTTTGTACAATTCTGCCTTGTTGCGGAGGCAATGACCTTACTCTCTCTTGAAAATAAGGCGTAAGATCATCCGCTAGTTTTGTTAATGCAGAGACAAAATCATCTAAGGATTCAGTGGTTAAAAAAGCCGCTAGCTCAACATATAAACGATGATTGCCACCCGCCAAATGATGTAAGGCTCTCACTCGATAACAACCCTGTGGGCTTGCTAAAAAATCCACTAATCGTTGATCATGGTGCAATGCCGCAATATTACTAATCAATTGCTTGGCATCCTCTGTTCCTAGCACTTTTAGATGATGAATATCAAAAAAACCAAAGAATGCCTCATCTCGGGATGAAACACCTGAAAAGAGCTGTTGCGAGCTAGCTAATATTGCAATATTGTTTTTTTCTTGTAGATAAGCACGTAGTTTTTTTTGCCCCATATCTTTAAGGCCGCTAAAGACATCACTCATATTCTCTTTTACCAAAAGAATGGTGCGCTTACCTATTTGCTCAGTGATACTATGTAAAATAATATCAGCAACCACCTCTGGTTTTTGACCTCTAGCCTGTTCCAGACAGTCTTTATTGAAATTTTCTGGATCTATTTTCACCAGCCGCTCAATAATAAACAGGGTCAAATCAACTAAGCTGGTAATAACATCATCTTCACCTAACCAGATGATAATCATTTTTTCTTGTAGCTCGGGTTTATTTCTCAGTCGATTGACTACCATAGAAATAAAATGCGTTTTACCACTGCCTCTAGGGCCAATAAACAACAGATTGTTTTTCTTGTTGGTGAGGATACTTTCTTCACACCACTCCACTGTTTTTGCTAGCAGCTTATGTCGTTGTACAAAGATTTTTTCTAATATTTCTGGGTCTGTATTGCTAGGCGTATAAGCCGAAATATGTTGCATATCATGCATGATGATTACCCTCTTCCTCAGTCAATCCTTCCGCCAACAGCCACCAGCGTTGCACCAAAGAAAAGCAAAAACGATAACGCCCGTGTTCGTCTCGTAATAAATAATGATCTTTAACAAGGTTATTTAATAGGGTGATAATCAGGTCTCGATCATCAATGCTGTAACTGGATTTTACGGCTCGATAACAGGCATCAATAGATTGTGGCTCAGCTGAAACCGCACAATGATTTAAAATAGCTTTAGCGATTGCTGATTTTTTAATTTCTCTTTCGTTGGCATCTAAGATGACACCCTTATAATAAGTACCCAGGCGGCTACGGAAGTGTTCAAGCTCCCAATCATCATTCGCATCCGTCAAAATATGGGCAATTTCTTGATTAATTAATGCTTCGCTTAACTCTTGTTCATGGATAGTCAATCGTCTAATCAGCTTTTCTATATAAAAAGGAATGCAGTCACATTGACGACTAATACTGTTAGCAAGATTTCCCTCTACCCCCCTTATTTGTTCTTTTTCTAAATGAAATTGAGCCATCTCTTGTGCCGCATTTTCATTTAATGGCAACAAGGCCACTTTTTCCAGATCATTTACCGATTCAGAGGCATAGGTATCATTCGTTAATGTATTTAGCACATGATGTAAGCCAATAGAGCCTGTAAAAACCATCCTTAAATTACTATGTTCCTGCCTTAATGCACGTAAAGTATCCATGATTTTTAAACTGCTTCCTTCAACCGAACCGTTAGCGATTTCATGTTCGTTAATTTTTTGCAGCATATAGGGCAATTCATCCCATAAAAAAACCACCGTATCGTTAGTCTTGCTACAAATAGCGTTTATAGCTATTTGCAAAAGTGCTTTCCAGTCTTTTTCCTTATGTTCTGGTATTTTAAACAAGCCACCGATTTCAGTCCCTTCCAATGCCTCCCATAGCTTAAAAAACCATCCTGAAGCTTTATCTTCTGTACTGATGAAAGGTGCCGTTTTATTGAGTACATCATTAATAAATTCTAACGGCGAGTCTATTTTCTCAAGGTCACTAAAAATAACACGATAACCTGCTTTTGGAGTCCCTTTTAATTGATTCAATACGGTTGTTTTGCCAACACGACGTTCCGCAGTAAACAATATTGAGCGTTCATTTAATAATTTCCAGATGCGCTCAATTACTTTTTCTCTTCCAAATACTGTATTCATAACACACCCATAGAAACATAGAAAAACGTACAACAGATCAATTGTACAACAATACTATCGTATGTAAATTATTTTATGCTTTACAAAGGGGAGACTTCAGAAATAACGACTTTAGAGGTATTTTTCTCGCTCACAAAAATCTGCCTGAGAATCCACAACTAAAAGCCCTGCTTCACGAGTCAATTAACGAGTTAATCTCGCACCCAGAGCTATGATTGCATGTATTCCCAAGTGGAATTTAGAACAAGAAAAAACTTAACGAAAAACACTCTGTTGTAATCCCTTAGACTTACTACGATTACCTTCAACAACAATGGTTTGTGGAACAATAATCCCTGTAGGAAACAATAGTACATAGAAAAAACCTGAGATTGCATCTTCTATTGAATCCTCGGTATAAACACGCACTTCAACCAGCTTTTCACGTTCAATAATTGCCGCAACACTGTCACTCGGTGTTAATGGAAAGATACCCCATAAGGCATACCATTTCTGATAGCGCACTGTTACTTCTACAGGTGTTCCAGCAGGCAATATTTGTACATCTTGCCCAGAAGGCGCATTAATCGGCACTGAAAAACAGGCTGATAAAGACAATAAAGATAATATCAAAAAGCTACGCACGATCATGACTTTTGCTCCTCGACTGATTCAATCACAGTCTTAGCATTCGTATTACCTTCTACAACTAAAGTTCGCCTAACAATACTGACAAAACTGGTCACAATTAAGAGGATATTATCGGTCATTGTTTGTACTGTATAAGCACGCACTTCTGTTAACTTATATTTTTCAATATCTGATTTGATACTGTTATCCGATATAGCCTTACCGCCCCACAGCCAAAACCAAACAGTCCTTTCTATCCTAATTTCAGCCGACTCATCCTGCGCTAACAATCTAACTTCGTGCCCTTCTGGGACTTCTAAGCGTACAGTGCCGCAACTAAATAACAATAAAGCTGCACATAAAACGACTATAAACCTTAACTTTATATTTAACATAAAAAATCCAATAGCTAATTAATCGTATGCGAAATAACGCGCTTGGCCTGAATCACCAAAATCAACTAATACAGTAGTCTTTTGCGTATTAAACCATCGTGCAGTCTGTTTATTTAACTCTACTTTAACAACCGGAAAAATAGGTACGGCATTGTGCATCCAAACATATCCTTGCATTTGCCCAAGCAATAAAGATAAAGTTATGGGAACTTCATTAACTTCAGCAAGCTGACCTACTGGCACACTAACATCTCTTTGCACACCTTCACGCACGGAATAAGACAGTAAATGTAACCATAACTGCACTTGCTCGTACTGCTCCTCTGCCTGATCTTGCATCGCCAATGCATCAGTCAGTAGAACAATAGCTTGTTTCTGAGGCAATTTTAATGCTCTAACAGAATATTTAACTTGCTGATCACTTGTCTGCTCAGTAATTAATGCTGCAAATTGTCGCTCTTCATTATTTGCAACTATACTGAATTCCACCCAAAAATCATTTCCTTCTTTTGCGGCAACAACTATTTTTAGAAACCCTTTATCTACAGTGGAATCAAATAAGTGAAAAACACCGTCACGCGTAATTGACCGGGCTTTATATAAACTCCACTGCCCTACTTTCCAAGTTTGTAATACTTCACCTTTAAAATGGCTCTCTAATTTACTTGTTTCATGCACTTGCTCAACATAAGCCTGAGTTGTTAACGGTAGATGACTACACCCCATAAAATTTAGAACAGCAAAAAACAAAAAAACCTTAACCTGCTTACTCACGTAAATACTCTCCTTTGAATTCTAAAATCATTCTAGCCCTCTAAGCTGAACAGCCACTTTATCCGCTAATGTTGCAACAGCCGCACTTTGGGCTTCGACTCGCGCCTGAAAATTATCCGCCTTTATTATGACGGTAATTGTATCGGGGCTAAAAAATAAACCCTTATTGCCGAGACCATTTAGTATAGCCCAATTAAGCAGCAAAATAGCTTGCTGCGGTGCATCCGGTAACTTCTCGTTATTCACGGGCAAAGACATATAAAAATATCGTCATTCCCGAGGTCTTTTATCGGGAATCCATTGTTAGTGCATAGATTCCTGCTAGAAGCATGCAGGAATGACGGTTTTCTTGGGTATATGAGTTT
>CBDVDU010000157.1:0-6026 GCA_965372825.1 uncultured Gammaproteobacteria bacterium
ATTGAACTAGGCTTAGCGAAAAACTGACTAAATTTAGTATTTATAGAGAAAGTTATTGACTAGAAGATAGATCTCTATATAATTTTGCACAGCTTGAAAGTACGTCTTATATTTATGCACGCTGTTTCGATGTTTTATCTTTAGTGTTTTATCTTTAGTAGATCGTCCTGTTTTTATAAGTAATAACAAAACTTCTAGCAAAACCGCCTTAATTATTTAAGGCATCAATTACTCTTGAAATTAAATAGGATATTATTATGTCTACTACTACTGGTACAGTTAAATTGTTCAACGAATCTAATGGTTTTGGCTTTATTGAGCAAGAATCAGGTCCTGATGTTTTCGCTCATTTCAGCGCTATCTCAGGTTCAGGTTTCAAAACTTTAGCTGAAGGTCAAAAAGTTGAGTTCACTGTAACTCAAGGTGATAAAGGTCCTCAAGCAGAGAACATTGTAGCTCTTTAATTATAAAGTGCTATCAGGTACTACGTAAGTAGTGCCACCACCTTAGGGTGTAAAAAAGGTAAGATTTCATTTGAGATCTTGCCTTTTTTTTTGCGTGTTATCTTGTGAGTGAGTTGTCGCTGACCTTAGTCAGCAGCTTTTCAATAAAAGAAGAAGAGGAGTGCTATGAATATATGGGTAGATGCGGATGCATGTCCGGTGGTCATTAAAGATATTTTATGTCGGGCGGCAGAACGCACGCAGGTGCAAGTGACTTTTGTTGCTAATCAATTTATCCGTACGCCGCCTTCGCGCTACATAGCGTTTATTCAAGTAGCTTCAGGATTTGATGTTGCTGATAATGAAATAGTAAAAAGGCTGAGCGCTGGAGACCTTGTTATTACGGGAGATATTCCCTTGGCAGCAGAAGTGGTAGAGAAGGGTGCTTATGGGCTCAATCACCGAGGTGAGCTGTATACCGAGAATAATATTCGTGAGAGCCTGAATATGCGTGATTTTATGGATACTTTACGCTCTAGCGGAATCAGTACGGGTGGTCCTGGAGCATTAAGCGTGAGTGATCGACAAGATTTTGCAAATCACTTAGATAAATTTTTAAGTCAGTGTAAAAAATAAACTAGCTCTTGCTGTGCTGCTTATTTTTTAAGACGCGAGCACGGTTAGTGGGCGTGCATAACGCATTCAAACATTAAGTCATCGACAAACTCTTCTGAGTGTAGACCGCCAAAATAGACGCCACATTCAGTGTTAGATAGTTGGTGCTTTATGATGCCGTGTATAGCTATTGGGATGCCTGATTTTGGTAATTGTAAGCTGATGGTTATCTGGTCGTTTTCTTCTGCTTGAATCGGTGAATTTAGCTTTATTTTTATACCTGAGTAACTAAGATCTAGCACAAGACCTTCAGTCAGAAATTCTTCCGCTGGTGGGCGAGTAATTTTAATTTGTGCGGCTAAGTTTTGAGGCTTAATACGTGGGTGAATACGGTTGTCAGAATTCATAATTTACCTTAATGAAAATAAGTGTCCAATACAAGCAGTACAGACAGTTTAACAAACTGTTTGAGGAATGTATCACAAAAACCTAAGGGTAAATTGAGGAATGTAAAATAGATGCTTTTTATGACTCTTTGCTAAGCAGAGCTTGTGTAGGTATTAAAAAGCCTTTTATTGTTACGCTACCTTATGCGGATTAGTTCTTGTTTAAGCGGGACTCAATTTTTTGCTTGTAGCGCAAGAAATGGATCGTTTGTAGTTGCTGGTAACTATCAACACCTAGCGCTTGCAGAGGTACATCTATTTCGGTTATATGTATCGGATACTTTTCTTTGCTTTGCCGAATGTCGTAGATGTATTCAGCCACTGCGTTGAAAATGTCTTTTTCAGTGTCGGCGGCGGAGAATTCTAGATCATTGCAGTATAAGGTATATAGCACCTCAGTAGCAGAACTGTAAATTTCACCTGTAATGCGAATATTTAAGTAGTCCCATGTAAGTGCAATAGGGGGTGTAATTTTTTTTGCACTATACTGATTGCTAGTCGAAAGGTGTAATTCAAAATACTCAACGGCAAGTGAGTTATTTAATATACCTTTATCATTAAGTATTGTTAGAAAATTAGAGTAGGCCGTTAACAGTTGTTGGCTTGAGGTGTTGTTGTAACGTTGGCTAAAAAAACTGCCTTTTTCATCAATAATATAAAGATTGATGTAACGGGCGTTCGCGTAATAAAAAACCTGAATAGTATTTTCTTTGGCAAAGGAAAACAGTAGTGGAATAGGCGTGTTACTCAAAGTGGAATTGTTGAAATGTGCAGGGCTAAAGGTAGCTTGCATTTTCGCTAGCTCTAATAGTAAGGCTTCTAAATTATTTATTTTCCAATAATGCAAGTAAGCATCTTTTTGTTGGAAAATATAAAAAGCAGACTTCCCTGCGACAATTAAACGTGGAGAGTCTGTGCTTTTTTCGTTAACAAATAATTGATTCAGCTTTTGGAATAATTGAGTGACGCCCAGCGCAATGCTTTTTCCTCGAATAGGCGTATAACTTTCTATTTTTATCGGAATAGATAGTGCTTGCTGGTTTATTGTTGCGATAAAGCAATCGAACAAGCCTTCTAGGCCGAGAAAGCGATGCGTAGTCACTTCTCCCCAACTACTGACGGAAACTTGGTCTATGGTGTGGACAAAGTTCTCACGCTCAGGGCCATAGCTTAAAATATTCGATTGTCCGCTAATCACTAACATGCCATCTTTACGGCTAACGCTAGGGGTATCGCCTAAGTTAAGTAGGAGTAAGTTGGCTATTACTCGATTCGGCTGCTTAAACGCAGATAAGGCTGTTTGATTGCCTAGTTTATGCTCAAGTAAGAACTGGCGTAGAGTTTCTAAGGTATTATGAATATCTACTTTATTAAAAGACTGCTGCTTTGTTTGGATATGTAAATGCAGTTTTTGTTGATAAAGGCCGTTAACAACTAGCCAAGTTAAAAGCTCAACTAAGCTTTTAGCACCTTCTTTAAAAGGGGCGATACCTTTGGGGTTTTGTTCAGTTACTTCGCCTGGAAATAGGCTCCAAGTTGGACGAGTTGAGGTGGTTTGTGATTCGATTAAGCTGAGTTCGTTTTCCTTGTTGCGAATAGAGCTGCGGGTTGTGATAATGTCTACTTTTTCGGGGCTTTTTTGCAAAAAGGATTTTAATTTTCGGCCAATTAACTGAATATCCTGTTGTTGAAGGGAATACGCATTGCTATTGGAAAAGCGACTGATCATGCGGTAGCAAAGCTTTAGTTGGCGAATGATAATGTCATTTTCTGAGCTGGCTTTTTTGATGTTCCATGCTTGATCTTTTGTACAGCTGGAAATAATGCCTTCAGGCCATTGATCGCGGCGTACTATCTCGGCGATAAATTCATCTCGGTCGGCATGCTTTTGAATGGTCGATTGCTTTTCCAGTGCCCCACTAATTTTTAAATAAAAACATTGGCGTATAAAATTAATGCGTTCGCTATCTTGATCGCTGCTTAGGTACTTCTCTACTTTATGGTAAACCAATGCATAGGGGTCAGTGTCGTTCAAATTGAAATTGCCCTGATAAACTGCTTTTTTTATCTCAAGACATAGCCATTGAGGTTTTGGGTATTCGCTGGCGTAGCTTTCCATTAATAAGAGTTTTAACAGCGATTTATAGGGCGAGCTAAGGGATTTATAGAGATGCCAAAGTGTGGCACTAATAAATTCTTCCGCAGGAATTTCTTCTAAGCTACCAAAATCAATCACTTCATGGTCAGAAATAAAACGTTTTTCTTTTAAGTGCTTGACGTAATAATTGTAGTTTTGCTCTTCGTGTGGTGGGACTAACCACCAAAGAGGCGTGCGTCCGGCTATGAATAGTGCGGTACGATAAAATTCTTCGAGTAATAAGTAATGTTGCGTTTGGCCGCTGCTTTCGGAAGAGAGTGGTGAGCTAACGCCTTGAATAAACTCTTCGCTATCGACTAGAAAGAAATGTACTTCAAGATCTAAAGATTCTGCCCACGTTTCAATGGCCGTTGCTTTGGCTTGTAGTTCGTTAAGTTCTTCTTTTAATAAGCCGTGGTCATGGCATAGCCAGATATCGATGTCACTGTTTTTAGTAAAAGCGATACTGCTTACGCTGCCCATTAAATAAATCCCTTGAATAGGGTATTCTCTTAATGCGCGGCGCTTATATGTGAAATGTTTAGAAAATGATTTAGCGAGTAAAATGGTGCTGTTGCTTGGCGTGTAATTAGGTATGCCTGCAATCGTGTCTGAGGAAATAAAGCCGGGTAGTAAAGGGTGGTTTTGGTGGAATAATAAAGGCAATAGATTTAAAAAAGTACGCTGTCTGGGTAGTAAAAACTCTTGAATGCGTTGTAGCCGTACTTGATTTAAGTTAATAAAACGCTGCATGACCTTGTGCAGGTCTTTTTTGCTGATGTCTTCGCCTGGCGAGCCAAGCTGAATAGGAGCGAAAGTAGTCATTGCCTTTATTATCTTGTTGGGCAAGCAAGCATTGCATGCGAAAAATTCTTATACGGTGATTAAAGCTATTTAACGTGGAATCTTTAGTGATGAATATCACATATTAGCCATGTTTAGTTAATTGGCAAAAACTTTCTGCACCTGGGCTGTGAAAGTATTCCAGACTTGATAAACAGGCGTGGTCAATTTTAAGCCTAAAGCTGTGTTGAATATCAAGGCCTAAGCTATGGGCTAAGATAATACGTATTACTCCGGCATGCGTGATTAACAGGATGCGTTTGCCTTGTTGTGCTTCTAATAAAGCCTGCCAAGCGACTAAAATACGCTGCTGAAAATCATTAAAGGGTTCGCCATTAGGCGGCGAGAAATTAACGGGGTCTGCGTAAAACTGACTTAAAAGCTGAGCATCAATTTGCTCTGCGGTTTTTCCTTCCCAATCACCAAAATCAATTTCTTGAAAAGCAGGTGTGGTAACGAGCGCTAACTGTAATTCAGATGATAAAAGTTTTGCAAAATTATGACAGCGAGATAAAGGCGAGCTGATAATGACATCCCAATGCTTATTACAGTCTAATTTACCCTGCATTTGTTGCCAGCCTTTATTGGTTAAAGGGTCATCCGTTATTCCTCGATAACATGAGCCGCCTAATACTTCGCCATGACGTAATAAATCGATATTAGTTTGCATGCTGATGAGAGTATAAAGCGTAGGGCGGGCTTCAGTCCGCTAATATATGAAGCATTACATAAGTTTTGATATGCAATAAAGCTCTAAAACAGGGCTTTAGCTGCATTTTTCTGAACAATTAACATGTCATTGGCATATACAGGCGGACTAAAGTCCGCCCTACATTGGGCTTGATCGTTATAACGCTGCTCTTGCTGTTTGAATCGCAGCACGTACTGTATCTGGCGCAGTCCCGCCGATATGTTTACGCGCGGCAACTGAACCTTCTAAGGATAAAACGCCAAAGACATCATCAGTAATCAGCTCAGAAAATCCCTGTAATTCAGCTAAGGATAATTCTGATAAATCACGCTCTGATTCGACACCTAAACGAACAGCCAAACCAACCACTTCATGCGCATCACGGAAAGGTATGCCTTTTCCTACTAAGTAATCTGCTAAGTCGGTTGCTGTCGCAAAACCTTTTTTCGCCGCATTAAACATATTTTCGCGTTTCGCTTCTATATGAGGAACCATATCGGCAAAGGCGCGCAAACAATTGATTAAGGTATCTACGGTATCAAATAATGGCTCTTTATCTTCTTGATTATCTTTGTTATAGGCTAAAGGCTGGCTTTTCATTAGCATTAATAAAGACATTAAATGCCCCGTTACACGACCAGATTTTCCACGAACTAATTCCGGAACATCAGGGTTTTTCTTTTGCGGCATAATCGAAGAGCCTGTGCAAAACGCATCCGGTAATTCAATAAAAGCAAATTGTGCGCTAGTCCATAGTACTAATTCTTCTGAAAAGCGTGATAAATGCATCATGATGATGCTCGCGGCTGCGGTAAATTCAATCGCAAAATCGCGATCACTTACGGAATCTA
>CBDVDU010000158.1:0-6019 GCA_965372825.1 uncultured Gammaproteobacteria bacterium
GGGTGAATAGGTTGTACGATAGGTTTAGTTGCTAAAGGAAAAGTAACGAGATCTAGTGTTCCGACACTTAAACGCCCTAGTGTATTCAGTATTCCAAGTCCTACTCCACCCGTTAGGCCATAGATTATATTAGTGTCGTTAGTCACTATGATCATATTTTTTGGTATTTCAAAAAAGCTAAGAGATATGTTTGTGAAGCCTCTTAACGCTTTATCACCTATTTTTTTGCCATATGATTCTTCTGCTATGCTTAAAGAAGAAAAAGATAAGAAAGTGCTGGCTAATAAAGCTAATAGTATTGTTTTATTGAATTTCATCAGATGACCTTAAATATGTTTTTTGTTATTAGATTTAGTATAGCAGAACTTTTTGAGAACAAGAGTTGAGAATAAAAATTAAGGCACTGCCATTTTTTAAGGTGTAAGTGTTCCTTAGTGAAAAGCGAGTAAAGCTTTGCGTTTTCTTTATACTTTTAATGTTAGCATAAGTTTGTTTAAGTTCATTCGCCTGTTCTTACTCTAAGTGTATAGGTATCTATATAAGTCTAAAAGCCTTCTCCAGAGGGAGAAGGTTGGATGAGGGGAAATATAAATAAAGTCTTGATTTTATTCTCCTCACCCCAGCCCTCTCTAGCAGGAGAAGGAGCTATTATTACTTTCAACTTGTTGTATTTTAAAGTAAAAAAGTTGTATATATATGCTCTAAGTGTAGGAAGTTTTAGGTTTCAATCAATAGAGGTTTTATGTCTGAATATTACGATCCAAAAACCTACCCAAAGCAATGGAATTATTTGCAAACGGGAACTATTGTTGATGACTATATTATAGAGCGTGAATTAGCGCATGGTGGATTTAGCTCAGTGTATTTAGCTAGGCAGCGATCTGACCAAGTGCAAGTCGCAATAAAAGAGTATTTACCGCGTAAATTAGCTCACCGAACTTGGAATAATGAAGTTGTCGCTAATGATGATGAATCCAAGAAATTATTCGCTCATGGGCGAGCGCTATTTATAGAAGAGGCTAAAGTTCTAGCAACACTTAAGCATCCCAATATAGTTGAGGTTATTAATTTCTTTCAGGCTAATTCGACTGTTTATTTAGTGATGACCTATGATTATGGCTTAACTTTAGATAAGTGTTTAAAAACTAAAGAAATTAAGGTGACTGAACAATGGATGTTGGGTGTTTTTGGTTCTTTATTAACAGGCTTAAAGTTAATTCATGAACATAATATTTTACACTTGGATATAAAGCTGGCTAATTTGTTGATCCGACCTGACAATGATGCTTTGTTATTAGATTTTGGTGCAATACAGCCTTATCCTCTTAATAAGAGTAAGCATAAAGCGTATATCTTGACTAAAGGCTTTTCGCCTATTGAGCAGTACTCAGCTACTGGGATTTTAGGGCCATTTTCGGATATTTATGCGGTGGGTGTTAGTATGCGTGCTTGTTTGGATTTTAGTGTGCCACCACAAGCACCTGATCGAATTGGCAGTGATGAATTTCCTTTGGCACAAAAAGCTCATGCCAAGAAGTTAAGTAAGCGCTTGTTAGAGATTATTGACTGGGCGATGGAAGTAACGCCCGCAAACCGCCCGCAAACTGTGCAAGAATTACAGGATGCATTGGCTGGTTTGTAGAGGCTGTGAAAGTATTGTGATTTTAGCCTCCCCCCCTTGAGAAGCATAGGTATCTACATAAGTCTTAAAGCCTTCTCCAGCAATCTGTTCCTGACGGATTAGTGAAGCAGGAGAGGGAATGCAGTTGACTTAAGCCCTCTCTTGCTGGAGAGGGTTGGGAGAGGAGAATAAAATAATGCATTTATAATCCCCCTCATCCCAGCCTTCTCCCTCTGGAGAAGGAGCTATGCTGACTTATAACTTATTGTATTTAAATATTAAATAGTTGTGTAGGTACCGATGCCTTGATAAGGAAGGGGGATTATACTGAATATTTTTACAGCCTCTAAAGCCACTCCCACAGAATGCAAAATTCGTATATTATTTACCTCTTATTCCTAAATGTTGTATATACTTTTTTATACGACTGCGCTCAGTGTTTATAAATGATAATATAGCGTTTTTGCTTAATAACATTTGAATGCAACTAATTCGCGGAATTAATCAGTTACAATCCTTTGCTCAGGGCTGTGTACTCACTATTGGTAACTTTGATGGCGTACATATAGGCCATAGTATTGTTATTAATAAATTAGCTGAAAAAGGGCGCTTATTAGGTTTGCCTGTTGTGGTTATGGTTTTTGAGCCGCAACCCTTAGAGTTTTTCCTTAAAGATAATACGCCTTCACGACTAACTCGCCTAAGAGAAAAAGTAATACATTTTGAGCATTTGCCAGTCGATAATTTGTTAATTGTTAACTTTAATCAGCGATTTGCAAATATGGATCCTGATTATTTTGTTGAGCAAGTATTGGTTGAGCGCTTAAATGTAAAGTATTTGGTTGTTGGCGATGACTTTCATTTTGGCAAAGCGCGGCGCGGCAACTTCTCTTTATTACAAGAAGCTGGGCAACAATACGGATTTAATGTGACCGATACGCTTTCTTATTTAATAAAAGGAACTCGGGTCAGTAGCACTTTAATTCGTGATGCTTTGAATGAAGGGGATTTAGCGACCGCCGAGTCAATGTTAGGGCGTAACTATTCTGTTTGTGGCAGAGTGGTACATGGCGAAAAATTAGGCAGGAAAATTGGCTTTCCGACTGCTAATATACAAATGTTACGAAAAAATACACCGATAGCAGGTGTGTTTGCTGTCACTATGACAGGCATCGCTAATGAGCCTGTTAATGGTGTGGCAAATGTAGGGACACGGCCAACGGTTGATGGCGGATCAAAGGTGTTATTGGAAACACATTTGTTTAATTTTGACCAAGATATTTATGGAAAGTATGTAGAAGTACATTTTAAACACAAAATAAGAAGTGAAATGCGCTTCCAATCAGTGGAAGATTTAAAACGGCAGATTCAATTGGATACTGCTCAAGCGAAGACTTTATTGCAGATTTAATACAACATGACCATCAACTATAAAAGTACACTAAATTTACCGAAAACAGCCTTTCCAATGAAAGGTAACTTGGCGCAGCGGGAACCTGAACGTTTGAAAAAATGGACAGAAGCTGACTTATATCAAAAGATTCGTACTGAATTTGCTGGCAAGCCGCAATTTATTTTGCATGATGGCCCTCCGTATGCAAATGGCGCGATTCATATTGGTCATGCCGTGAATAAAGTTCTAAAAGATATTATTCTTAAATCTAAAACCTTATCGGGTTTTGATGCGCCGTACGTTCCAGGTTGGGATTGTCATGGTTTACCAATTGAGTTAATGGTCGAAAAGAAAGTCGGTAAAGCAGGCGGAAAAGTGTCGGCTGAAGTGTTTCGTAAGGCGTGCCGTGAGTACGCAACGAAACAAGTTAAAATGCAAAAAGATGAGTTTATTCGTCTAGGTATTTTAGGTGACTGGAGTAATCCTTACTTGACGATGGATTATAAGTTTGAGGCGAATATTATTCGTTCTTTAGGCAAAATTAATACCAAAGGTCACTTAAGTAAAGGATCTAAGCCAGTACATTGGTGTACTGATTGTGGCTCTGCTTTGGCTGAAGCCGAAGTCGAGTATGAAGATAAGCATTCGCCAGCGATTGATGTACGTTTTGAAGTATTAGACGAAGAGCAGTTTTTTGCTAGCTGTGAACGAATGCCTGAGAATAAAGGGGAAGGTCCTTTATCGGTGGTTATTTGGACAACGACACCTTGGACACTGCCTGCTAACCAAGGCGTAAGCGTAAACCCTAAATACGAATATGTGATTGTTCAATGTGAAAAAGATGGACAAAAAGAACGTTTAGTTTTAGTTAATCAGTTATGGCTCGATGCAACTGAGCGTTATGGTATGGAAAATTGCCATGTTTTAGCGCATTGCTTGGGTAGTTCATTGGAAAATCAACTATTGATGCACCCTTTTTATCATCGTAAAGTGCCAATTATTTTAGCTGATCATGTCACTGCAGAGGCGGGAACAGGCGCAGTGCATACCGCTCCTGGTCATGGTCAAGATGATTATGTAGTTGGCCAGCGTTATGGCTTACCTATAGATAATCCAGTCGGTGATAATGGTGTCTTTTTACCTACTACTGAATTATTTGCCGGCGAGCATGTATTTTCGGCTAATGATCATGTGATTGAAGTGTTAACGAGCAAACATAAGCTTTTACATCATGAAGCTGTATTTCACAGCTATCCGCATTGCTGGCGTCATAAAACACCGATTATTTTTCGGGCAACGCCGCAGTGGTTTATTTCTATGGAGCAAGCTGAACTACGTAAGAAAGCACTAGCAGAAATTAAAAAAGTGCAGTGGTTACCTGAATGGGGTCAAGCGCGGATTGAAGGCATGATAGAAAACCGCCCTGACTGGTGTATTTCCAGACAACGTACTTGGGGTGTACCGATTCCTTTCTTTGTGCATAAAGAAACGGGCGCATTGCATCCAGAAACGGATAGATTGGTTGAAGATATTGCTCTGCATGTAGAACAAAAAGGCATTGAAGCGTGGTTTGCTTTGGATAAGGCAGAGTGGTTAGGTGCAGAAGCTGAGCATTACGAAAAAATGCAAGATACCTTGGATGTTTGGTTTGATTCAGGTGTGACGCACGAAGCTGTTTTAAATCAGCGTGAGCAATTACGTTTTCCAGCGGATTTATATTTAGAAGGCTCTGATCAGCACCGCGGTTGGTTTCAGTCCTCGTTATTAACATCCGTGGCGATGAATGGCGTTGCGCCTTATAAAGCTGTGTTAACACATGGTTTTACCGTGGATGCTGAAGGCAAGAAAATGTCTAAATCACGCGGTAATGTGGTTGCACCGCAAACGGTGATGAAATCATTAGGCGCTGATGTATTACGCTTGTGGGTTTCTGGTACGGATTATCGTGGTGAAATGACGGTTTCTGATGAGATTTTAAAACGTACCTCTGATGTTTATCGTCGATTAAGAAATACCTCACGCTTTTTATTATCTAATTTAGATGGCTTTGATCCTAAGCTACACAGTGTTGATGCAAAAGATATGTTAGCTTTAGATCGCTGGATTGTGGATCGTGCGTTCAATCTACAAGAAGAAGTCAAGCAAGCCTATGATCAGTATCAATTCCATATTATTAACCAAAAAGTACATCATTTTTGTGCGATGGATTTAGGCGGTTTTTATTTAGATATTATTAAAGATCGTCAATATACCGCTAAAGCTGATGGGCTTGCCCGTCGTTCGGCACAAACAGCGATGTATCACGTAATGGAAGCGATGGTCCGCTGGTTAGCGCCGATTACTTGTTATACGGCTGACGAGATTTGGCAATATATGCCAGGTGAGCGTAGTGAGTCGGTATTATTAGAGACTTGGTATGAAGGCTTGTTTGCTTTAAATGATGATGCGCTTATGTCTAATGCCGACTGGGAATGTGTGATGTCGGTACGCGAAGCAGTCAGTAAAGAATTAGAACAAATGCGTAAATCAGGTGTAATAGGTGCTTCTTTAAATGCAGAAGTGACTTTATATTGTGATGCTGAATATACTGCTGTTTTGAATAAAATAGCGGAAGAATTACATTTTGTACTTATTACTTCACAGGCTGTTGTTTTACCTATGCAAGATGCGGCTAGTGATGCTGCAATAACTGAGCTAGAAGGGCTGAAAGTCAAAGTGGTCGCTTCAGAACATGATAAGTGTGTGCGTTGTTGGCATTATAAAGAAGATGTGGGCAGTCATGCTGAGCACCCAGAATTATGTGGTCGTTGCGTGGGAAATATCGAAGGTGATGGTGAAGTTAGGCAGTTTGCATAACCAAATAAGCTAGCTAGCTATCTAGGTGGGAGTGGCTTTAGTCGTGATTGGTCATGGCTAAAGTCACTCCCACAATTTTATGTAAGTTTTAGGTAACTACTCAGCGTAAAAATAATGGACATATCTCTGAAGCCCTCTCCTGCTGGAGA
>CBDVDU010000159.1:0-5975 GCA_965372825.1 uncultured Gammaproteobacteria bacterium
ATGCTGTTGACTTAAGCCCTCTCTTGCTGGAGAGGGTTGGGTGAGGAGAATAAAAGCATGCAATTATAATCCCCTCATCCCAACCTTCTCCCTCTGGAGAAGGAGCTTATTCTTAAGTCAACAGCATTGACCCTACCTATAGGCTTGTTCAAACAACTTATCGTCTAATACGTAACTTCTCATTAGTTACAGGCAAATGCCTATAAAAACACTGTCATTCCCGAAGCCTACCCGTCAAGCTTTGTCGGGAATCTACGCTAAACGTGGATTCCTGCTAACTTCATACCTTTAGGAATCAAAATTCAATAACATCCGAAAGTTTCGGGTTTTATTTAATATGCATTCCTTAACTTAAACTTCCTGATGAACAACAGCCTTACCTTTGCCCACCCAAATTGCCGCAATAATATAAGCCAAAAAACTTAAAACCGCAGCAAAACTAAACACCCATTGCGCCCCGTAGAGATCCCAGCCATAGCCACTATACAAGCCGCCAATCATGCCACCTAAACCAAAGCTCAGGCTGCTATAAAGCGCTTGACCTTTACCTTGATGATGTTGACCAAAGTAATTTTGCACTAAATGCATTGCCGCCACATGCGCCGAACCAAAGGTCGCGGCATGCAGTAATTGAGCGCTCAACAATATCCACATATTATCAGCATACCAAGCAATTAATAACCACCTTAATACCGCTAACAAACAACTGACTAACAATATATGACGCAGTGAATTAAATTTTAGCAACTGGCGCATAAAGACAAAAACGACAATCTCTGCACACGCACCCAGCGACCAAAGTAAACCTATCGTCGTAGCCGAATACTCATATTGCTTTAAATAGATAGAAAAAAATACATAATACGGACCATGTGATGCCTGCAACAACATGTAAACAACCAAGAAAGCAATGACTTCAGGCTGCTTAATAATTTGCCCTATACCGATCAAGGCATGACTCGCTTTAGCAACCGTCACTTCCGGCGTGATTAAAGAAATCAACCAAATCAAAGCCAGTAAGACAATAATAAACCAAGGTAATAAATCGATAGGATATAAATCCAACAAATACCCTACCCCCAAAACCGTCACAATAAAACCTATTGAACCCCATAAGCGTATATTACTGTATCGATGCGGTTCCATTTTCAAATGGTGCAAGGTTGCCGCTTCAAATTGCGGCAGCGCTGCATTCCAAAAAAAACTAAAGCCTATGGTTACCAAAGCAAACCATTGATATGATCGCTGATATAAAAAACCAGCAAACAAAACCATCGCAAAAAAAGAGGCAATGCGAATTATGCGTAAACTTTTTCCCGTGTGGTCTGCAATCCACCCCCAAAGATTGGGGGCAATAATTTTTGTGCCTACCAATAAAGCGGTTAATTCACCAATCTCAGCCGCATTAAAGCCACTGTCTTTAAGGTACAAACTCCAATAAGGTAAAAAGCCACCTAAGGTTGCAAAATAAAAAAAATAAAATCCAGATAAACGCCAATAAGGAATTTTAGTTTGCACCATCTAATTAACGCAATACAGGCAATGTAGATTGCACATCATAATTCTGCGCTCTATGGCGTAGCATATGGTCCATTAACACAATCGCCATCATTGCTTCAGCAATAGGTGTTGCGCGTATGCCGACACAAGGATCATGCCGCCCTTTCGTCACAACTTCAATGGCTTCACCCTTACGATTAATACTGCGTCCCGGTAAATGCAGACTAGAAGTTGGTTTCAAAGCAATGCTAGCGACAATTTCTTGACCACTAGAAATCCCACCCAAAACACCACCGGCATGATTACTCAAAAAACCTTCTGGCGTCATTTCATCTCTAAAATCTGTGCCTTTACTATTCACGCAATCAAAACCATCGCCAATTTCCACGCCTTTGACTGCATTAATACTCATTAAGGCATGCGCTAAATCAGCATCTAAACGATCAAAAATAGGCTCGCCTAAGCCTGGCGGTACATTCGTTGCCATAACATTAACTTTCGCGCCAATTGAATCGCCTTCTTTACGCAAAGCATCCATATAAGTCACTAATTCAGCTTCTTTACTGGCATCAGGGCAAAAGAACTCACTATTATCCATTGCCCCCCAATCAATCGCTTCGATTTTAATCGGCCCTAATTGCGATAAATAACCGCGAATTTCTATACCATACTGTTGCTTTAAATATTTTTTAGCAATCCCACCCGCAGCAACGCGCATGGCCGTCTCTCTCGCCGAAGAGCGCCCGCCACCACGATAATCTCTAAAACCATACTTATGATCATAGACATAATCCGCATGACCGGGGCGATACGTTTCGGCAATATTGGCATAATCTTTAGAGCGCTGATCGGTATTTTTAATCAATAAACCAATCGGCGTGCCTGTGGTTTTACCTTCAAAGACACCGGATAAAATCTCCACCTGATCTGCTTCACGGCGCTGTGTGGTATGTCTTGATGTACCCGGGCGACGACGATCTAAATCACCTTGTAAATCCGCTTCAGATAATTCCAAACCCGGCGGACAACCATCAATCGTTGCGCCTAATGCAATACCGTGACTTTCTCCAAAAGTCGTCACTGTAAATAACTTTCCTATACTATTACCTGACATACTTACCCCAATGCTTCTTTAAATTGTTTATTAAATGCAAAAACTTGCTCTGCGGTTAGTAAAAACACACCGTCACCACCGTTTTCAAAATTCAACCAATAAAATGGTATATCCGGAAATTTTTCCTGTAAAGTTTCCGCGCTACTACCTACTTCAATAACCAAAATACCTTGCTCAGACAAGTAATCAGCAGCATCAACTAAAATCTTAATGACTAAATCTAATCCCGACTCGCCACCCGTAAAGCCCATTTCTGGCTCAGCATGAAATTCAGCTGGCAATTGCTCCCATTCAGCAATGGCTACATACGGTGGATTAGAAACAATTAAATCATATTTCTGTGCAGGTAAGGCACCAAACAAATCAGAATGATATAACGTTAATTGCTCTTCCAGTTCATGCTTAGCGAGATTAATTTTAGCAACCTCCAAAGCATCTTCCGATAAATCAACTGCATCCACCAAAGCATCAGGAAAGGCATAAGCACAGGCAATAGCGATACAGGCACTGCCAGTACATAGATCCAAAACACGCGCAACATTATCAGGCTCAACCCAAGGTGTAAATTGCTCGTGAATAAGTTCAGCAATTGGAGAGCGCGGCACTAACACACGTTCATCCACATAGAATGGCAAGCCGGCAAAAATCGCTTCATGCATTAAATAAGCAGAAGGAATCCGTGTGCTGATACGTCGCTCTACTAAATCAGCAATTTTATGTCGCTCAGCTTCAGTGAGACGCGCACTAAAATAACTTTCAGATAAATTATAAGGAAGATGCAAACTATGTAAAACTAAGGCAGCAGCGTCATCCAAAGCGGTTGCAGTGCCATGACCATGAAAAAGCTTTGCTTCAGCAAAACGACTAGCCGCCCAACGAATATAATCCCTTACGGTCATTAGCGCTTGAATTGTTTCTGCAGATGTTTGTTGCATAAAATATGAATAGTGTAAGAATAACGCGTAAAGACAGTAATTTTAAACTAATTATGCGTGTATCTGGATAACATTCAGTAAAATAGTCGTTATGGATCAAAAAAACTCAGCCACCTCCCCAGAAGAAACGCGCTCAAGCTTAGCAAAAAATCGACTTTATGCTGACTGCTATAAATTTATGCAGTCGGACTCACTTGACCTACCGACTATTCCTGATGTTTCTTTTAAAATAAAACGCGCCATTAATGACAGCTCAGCTAATAATAATAAAATTGCCCGAGTAGTCCAAATTGACCCATCAATTACTGCACGGCTAATAAAAATATCTAATAGCCCGCTGTACCGTGGCCGGCGTAAAATTGAAAGTTGCCCTGAAGCACTGACTCGTTTAGGTCTACAAAGCTCGCAACAAATCATTACAACCTTTGCCTTAAAAGGTGTTTTTAATGCAAGCTCAACAGTGATTCGCAAAAAGATGCACGAACTCTGGCAACATAGCAGCTATGTTGCCTCGATTTCCGCGGTATTAGCACATAAAACCCCTGGTTTTGACCCAGATAAAGCTATGTTAGCCGGTTTAATTCATGATATTGGCATTGTGCCTATTCTCGCTTATGCCGACAAACAGCCAGATATTTTAGCTAGCCCAAAAGATTTAACTGAAACCGTACGTAAATTACGCGTGGAAATTGGCGTACAAATTTTACGTAAATGGGATTTCCACGAAGACTTTGAAGACGTGGTTATCAATTCGGAGAATTGGTATAGAAACGACAGTGAAAAAGCTGATTATGCTGATATCGTGATGATTTCTCAATTACATAGCTATATCGGTAAAATTGATCCGAAAAAAATGCCTAAACTGGATGAGCTTCCTGCTTACAAAAAACTCGTTTCAGGGAATTTAGATGTCGATCTTAGTATTAATATATTGGATCAAGCCAAAGATGAAATCAACGACATTCAAAAACTGTTGCTTTAATCATGATTAACCTGCCTATCCCTCCCCAAGCTCAACACATACTCAACACCCTTACCCCAACGAAGAGCGGCACGGAAAATTTAAAAATAGGTCAACAAATTGATGCCAGCATCGTACAGGTTAGCCACGACAAAAAAAACATTCAACTGAGCATCGAAAATAAGAAAATTGCCGCCTTCCTCAAAAATGAACCGCCCGAAAGCAAACAACAAGCGTTACCATTACAATCTGGACAAGCCGTAAAGTTAGTTGTGATTAAATTACAGCCTCAACCTGAGGTCAAAGTTTTAGTTCCTGAACAGCTCTTACAATCGAGCAAAACAAATAATACTTCAGCCTCTGCCGATATTAAACGCAATGCACCAACACTCATTTTACAAACTAACTTAAACGCCTCACAGACAGAAGCCGCTAAAACTAACATACCCCGTACCGATCCCCGTATTGCAGTACACATACTACAATCGCCTAAGAACACCACACATAGCGCACTTTTATCCACATTAAAACCTCAACAATTACTGAGTGCAACGGTTGTTGATAGTAATGCTAAAAGCCTTAAGCTGCGCCTACTTATTCCTTCTTCTAGCTTATCAAGCGACACAAACATACCTCAGAAAAGTGCTTCTGAGCCTGCAGCTCATCAAAACACAAAAACACCGGGTTTTTTGGCACCTAAATCGGTAGTACCGCAGTCAGAGCCTTTGACCAAAGCTACGGTTATGCAAAACACGATCGAAACCCTCAAAACACAAAGCTTTATCACTCCCAAATCAGCTCCTATTTTATCAACAGCAACACAAAATACTGTGGCTCCCAGCAGCGCTATTGAAACAACTAAAAATACCACTCCCGCCAATCCTAAAACACTCATTAACATTGATTTTCCAATATCAAAATCAACATCTCTGCCAGCGCTTAGCCCCCAACAAGCCCTTACGCTACAAGTCATAAAAACCGGGCCACAAGTACAGCTTCAAATTCTCCCACACCAAAGCCCAGAACAAACCATTACCACCGCAATCAAAGGTCACTTGCCTAAAGAAATTGCTGCACCCGAATTACTCAATCAATTAATTCGCGCCTTCCCACAAATTGCCAGCAATGAAAAAGTATCAGAAACACTTAAGCGCCTTGCTCAAGAAATACTACGCGATTTACCCAAACCACAGCAGCTAACAGAAGGCACGCAACTCAAAAAGTCACTGGATAATAGCGGTCTTTATCTGGAAGCCAAGTTAGCCCACACGAAACAAAAAACAGAACTGACACTCAATTCAGACTTTAAAGCGGTACTATTAAAATTTGTCCAAGCACTACAGCACGAGTCTCAAGTAGACAAAAACAACCTAGCCAGCGATGATCAGCTTAAGAATCTACTTAAAGATTTACAAAGCAAATCAGAAGGCGCTCTAGCTCGATTGGTACTCAATCAGCTCAAGTC
>CBDVDU010000160.1:0-5972 GCA_965372825.1 uncultured Gammaproteobacteria bacterium
ATAGTTGAGCATGCCGCCGCTAGCTGCATTAGTTGTCGCCTCGTTTGCATTAGAGGTTTGAGCGCTTGCTGCAAGAAAACCAATCACGCGGGCTACAAGCTTAGTCAAGGCTCCAGCGATGACTTTTACGATCTTACCGATTCGCTTGAGATAGGTGATAACACCAAGTCTACGGATCGCGGTAACGCTGTACACAAGAAATGCCGCAACTGCCATTATGCATAGGACGAGGAGTGTTGACGTACCGATAATTGAGTCCATCTTACGATCCTTTGGTTAAGTGCTCTCTCGCTCTCGAAGCCTCTCGACAAACAAGCCCAGTAGTAATCGGTAGCTCCAGCTGCTAGTTGTATGTCGATGTCTTGTCTCAACCGGGTTCAAGAACAGTGACTGAGCAACCCTTGTAACTGACAGCTATTCATTGTAACTGTTCCTGCCGCCCAATCCATATACGGAAGCAGAGTAGCGGTAGATAGACTGGTATAAGCAGCAGGACTTATCAAGTGTATGATTTTGAGTGGGAAGTAGTAATTCGCCATGGACAGGCAAATGACCGGAATCCATTCAGGTCAACGTGGCCCAATCAGGCAGGGTTTCGGTATGATCAGGCTGGAAAGCAGTAGTAGCGATTGCCCAATGGGCATGAGTTTTTGGGGAAAGGGCGTTAATCCGTCCTATACTCACAGCTCATTTAAGCGCGCAGGCGCCTTTGCCAAAAGCCCTCTTGAGCAAAGCGTGTTTCGCTGCGGTACAGCTGCTGATGCAGTTGCATATATTGGTTAAATTCCGAAAATACTTGCGCTTGGTAGTTGCTTAGACTGCTGGCGTCGGTGGTGCGATGGTAGGTGGCGATAGCATCGGCCGCAGCGATGCCTTGACTCAGGGCTTTAATAATCCCAGCAGAAGTGACCGAGTCGTAACTAGCGGCAGCATCGCCAATGGCAAGCCATTGGGTATTGGCAACTTGCGACAGGATCGCAGAGGGCACCGGCCTCAATAATAATTCCGTGGGCTTGGTAAGTGTTTGTTGCCACTGCTGTTCACATGATTGCAATAACCAGGGGGTGGCTTCTAGAAACTTCCACCATTTGTCGGGGTGATTGAGTTGCAGAAGTTTTAGATTGGTGGCGTCAGTGTTGAGGCAGATAAGACCACGATCATTAGGTAGGCGTGCGGCGTACCACCAACCTTCTGCAGCAGCACTGATAAGCGTTGTAGCCAGTTTATCTGAAGCGTTATCAATCGGAAAAAATGCACAGAGCGCCACTAGTTTGTCGAATTGGTTGCGCGCCACGCCCATGGCCTTGGCCACCCGTGAACGCGCCCCGGTGGCGTCGATCACCATGTGGGTTTGCAGTGTAAAGTCACCTTCATTATTGTTCAGCGAAAGCTGCCAAGCGCCACCAATTTGGGCGATGGCTTTAAATTCACACTGCTCTAATCGCTCTACACCTGCAGTTGCACTCGCCTGACTGAGCTGTTGATTAAATAGGGCGCGATCGAGGTGAAAGCCTTGGCCGATAGGGGTATAGAAAAAGTCATTGTAACCAGGGGTGTCACTGCCCCATAGAGATAGACTGCCAGGGCAGTCCAAGTGAGCTGCATGGAGTAAGTGTTGCAGGCCGAGCTGCGCCAGCAACGGCGTCGCACCGGGGGGTAAGGTCTCGCCGATGGCTTCGCCGGAATACGCTGGCGCGCATACTTGCACAAGCTGCCCCGTGAAATCGGGATGTTGCACAAGGTGCAACGCGCACGCATTGGCCGCAGGTCCATCGCCAATAATACAGACGTGTTCTGCAGGCATAGTCTCGGGCACGGTCTCAGCCATAGTCATACGTGCTAATCACCTCTATATCTTCGGACCACAATCGTCAGGTGCTATATAGCCCGGCTCTGAAGCTTGTGGCCACGGCTGCACCATATCTCCTTCGATATCAAATAAACTGGCCACTTCCAAAAACTTATCTGCACCGTAATTCTCAGCATGCGGCGCAGGAATCTGGCAGCCTTGAATCACGAACCCCACCTTGTGCCAGCTTTCGACAAAATCGAAATAACATTGGTAACGGCCTTGTTGTTGTGGGTAGAGCGTTTCTGTGCCATTGCCCTCATTTCCGCGCACGCTGTAAAGCTGGCCGCCGAGGTTCCAAGTCCCGCTTGAACTGTCGTAAGTGCACTGATCCGCAGGGTACACATTAACCGGTCGCTGAGCCGGCCACGACCAGTAGAGGGTATTGTTGCCTGCAGGGTTGGGGTCGGGTGTATGGGTTGCACAGCTGTTGTAGTCGGTGTGCCAAGGCTGCGACATAAACTTACAAAGGTCACCCGGCTCTACCGCAGCACTGCGCAGCGGAATATAGCCTTCCGCTAAGAAGGCGTTTTCCTTAGTGGCACTGGCATAGTCGAGCGGCTGCATGTTAATGCGAAATGGGCCGACCGCGCCCTGCCATTGTTGTTGGTATAAATTGATGTCGCGCACAATAAAGGTGAGATCGATACCCGGCGAATAGCGCCCGCCCAGGCAATTTTCCATGGTAACCCGATCTAGCTTTTCACCCGCGCCTAGTTGAGCGCCTTCAGCCTTAGAGCAGCCGTCGTACCATTGGTTAAGCAAGAAATATTGTGTTGGTGTTAGCGATAGAAAGCTCTTAGTGGCGTCGCCCAAGGCTAGCGGCATCTTCACGCCTTGACCATCTTGGTTGGGATCGCCGGGGTCACGAATTAATTGTTTAAAGTTTGGAATGTGTGTTTTGGGGTCGTCACTGGGCTGAATATCGGCCATAAGTTGATGATGCTTGATCGCTTTTTGCGGGAGGTTGGTATTCCAGCGCTGCAAGAAAGCGGCGTGAAATACAGGCAGAACGTCTTGGTCAAAGGCGGCAGTGTATTGATTGTTGAAGCTGCCCTGGCTGTAAATATTTGGTGAAATGTTGAGCTCTTGAACCCAAGTGTTGTACATATCGTCCCAAACCGAAACCACGTTGCGGGTTTGCGGGGCGTAGCCGGGATCGGTGCAGGTCACCCAGCCGTGGACAGCTTCTTCAGAGCTACCATCATCGAATACGATCGTGGCGCGCACGGGGCCGTCGGAGGTGTCATCGAACCAATCATTATTGTCGATGGCATCGGTAAGCGCAGGTGGTTGACCATCGTTGATAATGCCGCTCGCACGGCCAAAACCACCAGCAACAATCAGCCGCCCAGTATCTGCCTCAATGGTCATCTCGCCCAGCGTATCAATTGCACCAAGTGGGTTGAACATCTCAAAGTGATCGTCGGGGAAGCTTGTTGGGTAATTCGGCTGCGCCTGAATCGCACCCTTGGCGTCGACATAGGTCGCGGGCGTTTGCGCATTAAATGCCAGGGTTTGATTGCCATTGGTTTTCGCCGATAGGGCGCGCGGGCCGGCATCGGTTACCAGTTGCTTGAGGCGTGTAGGGTCGCTGAGGTCGGTGCCAAATTCGGGGTTGCGTACGGGTGGTGTTTGGCCATTTTCGTAGGCCGCAATTCCGATTTCCTCACCTTGGGCATCGGTAATTTTGTAATTGTTGTTCTTCTTGTTGGCTAGGTGCACGCTCCAAATAATATCGATAATAAACTTACCGTCGGCACTATCGCCTATTTTAATTTCGCGGCCTGGATCGACGCTGGGATATTGCTGCTGTGGCTGATCGTATGCGTACAAGCGAAAACGCGCAGCTTGACGGCGTGGTTGTGAGTTGGCGTCGCGAAAATCGTTGGCTTCGATGGGGGTATTTTCTGTCCCAGCTTTAATTGGCAGGCCACCAAACATGCCCGTGGCAGGGTCGACAATTTCACCCGCTGCGGTTTCTGGGGCGATGTAATATTCAGTGCTGGAACCGACACGGGCAATATTGATATTTGGGTGTACGCGGAAATAACTCGACATAATAAATTCCTCAGAATTCCAATTATTTAGCAGTTTCTTGTGACCAGAAAAAAATATTTTGGAACGCGTGGCTAATGTTTAGATTGGTTGCAGGTAGAGAGCTTAGCGTCGTTGAAGGCGCAATTTCCTGCTCGGTGTTGTGACAGCGGAAGCAGTTCTCCATCACCGATGCGCGTTGAGTAAACGTTTCAATTGTGCTGTTCGACAGTTTGAGCGAACCGGTGAGCAGTTCATCGGTAGCCAGATCCAAGCCGGGTTTGAGTCCGTCGATCGTATTAAACCAAATTGCCCCGACCTCGCGATAATTGCGCCACACGTCAGTGCTGGCTAATTTGCTGCCAACATCTTTGTTAAGCTCGGCAATGTTTCCATCATTTTGAGTGTTATCACCTGGCGCATTGCCAAACTCATATTGGCGGCAAACCTGAGTAATGGGTTGAAGGTTTTGTGTTTCTTCATTCAGCACCAGTTTGTTGCTGCTCGCTGGATTGATGTTACATTTGCCAATGATGGTACCCGCATCGTAAAACGTAAAATTCTGATCGGACGCCGCCTCTTCAAGGGGGGCGCCTGGGGGAATATTAGGGGCGTTGTTGACCTGCTCAAAAGTAGCCCAAATCATTTCAGGGTGACCGTTTACGATACCGCCAATATGAAAACCGACCAAGGCAAGTGTCACCTCTTCGACTTGACTGGGGTCAATAACAATCTTGCCACCACGATTTACTAATTTGGCGACTTCGCTCTTGGTTGTGAACATACCATCAACCTCATCGGGATCGGTGACGACCATCCAAGAAGCTTTAAGCTCCATCGCACCCGCTGTGCCCATTATTGGGAAAGTGGTATTGGGGTCCATCGCAAGCACTTTTGCGGGGTCAGTTAAATCATTACTTTTAATGAAGTCACTAAAGGTGGGGTTGATATATTGAGAGTAATAAATTGCGCGACCATTGTGGGCAACCATGATGCCATCAGTGCCCGCTTGCAGATATTCGTCAAACGATTCGGGGGTCTGGCTTTTGCTCATGCGGGGAAACATCGCGCCTCCCCGCTGGCTCATCTCCAGAAGATTTTGCGGTGCGTCTAAACCCATAAAGCGTGGTTGCCCATCGACATCTTGCGTCAACCATAAAAACATTTGCCAAGACCACTGGTGGAATACGCAATTGCTGGTGCTTTGAAAAGCGGAGTCATCTGGGCGCGGCGTGTTGACATGGGGAAACCAACTGTCCATCGCAGTGCAGTCTGCGGCTGGCGTTGGGGTAGCGTTTGTCGCGGACACGGTTAGCTGTGTCGACTCTTCGTTTGGCTCCGGAATATTTGAGCATGCGCTCAGTGCGACGATACAGCCAATTAACATCGCTGCACTTAATCGCGTCAGAATAAAGGTAATGGGTATTGATTGCGCCATGTAGATATGCCCTCGCAGTGATTTAAGAAAAGAGTGCTCGCCATAGTGAAAACCAACTTCAAAAAAACAAAATTCGCTAAAGCCAACACGAACGATTCAATCGAAAAATAACATTTAGTGATTGAATTATTTGCGGGTGTCTAACAGTTTTTCTACAATTTTATTATTATGGTTACGTAAATTAATTGTTTATATTTCTTCATTAGCTGTCTTTGCTTTCATGTTTGACTGCTGTTGAGAAGTTGGCTGGTCTTGCTGAAATTAAAAGACGTTTTCAAATGAATAAAGACAGTTTCTTATGGTGGGAAGTGAACTATATTACTCGAGGATAATACAGTATTTATTAGATAAAGCTAGGGTATGCTGTTCCTCGATGGTGTCTACGTGGACAGTGCAGGGTCATCCACAAGGTTTCGCTGGGTTATCCGCCTTGCAAATCACTTAACAATCTTCAATCTCGGCTGAGTAGGAGTATCCAATAAATCGATAGTCTGCTTGAACCGTTCATTCTTAACGAATGCAGCATAAGCCTTCTCAGTTGTTTTCACAGATGCATGCCCTAACAAATGCTGAACATCTGTAATTGCAGCGCCCCGACTCAATAGGCGAGTAGCAAATGTTTTTCTCATGTTGTGTGAAGATACATCG
>CBDVDU010000161.1:0-5946 GCA_965372825.1 uncultured Gammaproteobacteria bacterium
GAGAGTTTTCATAAACTACGATTCTCAATGTAGACTGGGTTTACCTTACTTAGGAACGTGCATGAAACAAACTCCCGATTTCTAACTTGTCTTTTTACTCCAGCTGAAATGATCTCATTCGTTACGTAGAATAACTATGCGCCTCATGAGATCATTCCATCTGAAGCAAAAATCCTGCGTTATAATTTCAGGATGTTATTTCATGCACGTTCCTTAACTTATGTATTTTTATACTTTTCACAAACAGTACTTAAACAATGAAAACAAATAAAATAGGATTTATCGGCGGCGGTAACATGGCAACTAGCTTAATTAGCGGACTTATTGCCAGTGGTCATTCACCTCAACAAATTTGGGTTTCTGATGCTGATCAGAATAAATTATCCAGCTTAGCCACTAGCTTGCAGGTTAATACTGCGGCAAGCAATGATGCCTTAATTAGCGAAGTTGATGTCGTTGTCTTAGCGGTTAAACCACAAGCGATTGCTCAAGTGATTAAAGATTCACTCACTGCCTTTAATCAATCAAACGCCTTAGTTGTTTCTATTGCTGCGGGTATTAATCAAACCAGTTTAAGTAAATGGTTGGGCGAAAAATCAGCGATTGTACGCTGTATGCCAAATACGCCTGCTTTAGTTCAAACGGGGGCTTCAGGCCTGCATGCCAATGCTAATGTTAGCGAAGATCAACGTGATTTAGCTGAAAATATTATGCGTTCAGTGGGTATCTCAGTTTGGGTCGAAAAAGAAAGTGAAATTGATGCTGTGACTGCCGTATCAGGTAGTGGCCCTGCGTATTTCTTTTTATTAATGGAAGCGATGGAAAAAGCAGCTATTGATTTGGGGTTAAGCAAACATACGGCACGGCTATTAATTGAACAAACGGCCTTAGGCGCTGCCAAAATAGCCTTAGAATCTAATGAATCACCTGGCGAGCTAAGAGCAAGAGTAACTTCTCCGGGTGGCACAACTGAGCAAGCAATTAAAACCTTTAATGAGGGTAACTTTAGCGCTTTAGTTAAACAAGCCCTACAAGCAGCACATGACCGCTCTATTTCCCTTTCTAAAGAATTAGGAGCAGATTAATGGGCTCTAGTTATTTGAGTGACCCGATTATTTTTTTATTAGATACGGTTTTTTCTTTTTATATTTTAGCGGTATTAATTCGCTTTCTTTTACAGTGGGTAGGCGGGGATTTTTATAATCCTATTTCACAATTTTTAGTCAAAATCACTCATCCAATATTGCGTATATTACGCCGATACATCCCTGCAATCGGTAAAGTCGATACTTCATCTGTTGTCTTGATGTTAGTTTTACAAATGATTTCTGACTCAATCGTTTTAATGCTAAAAGGTTTAAGTTTTAGTTTTGCAGCCTTGGCTTTATTATCTTTTAGTCAGTTAATTTCATTGCTGCTGAATGTTTTTGTTTTTGCTATCTTTGCGCGCGCTATTTTAAGCTGGTTAAACCCTAGCACTTTTAATGCAGCTTCAAATTTACTTTATAGCTTAACTGAGCCTTTATTAGCGACTTGTAGACGTATGGTTCCTGATTTAGGAGGAATCGATTTATCACCACTGATCGTGTTAGTCGGTTTGCAATTAGCCAAAATGCTTATTATCCCGCCTCTACAACAATTAATTAGCCTTGTTGGTTAATATTCGCACAATAAATAGCAGTATTTTTAATTAAATACTGCTATTCTACAAAAGTAAATTTCTTTTCTATCACTCATATTTCGCATCACTACCTTAGCTACTTATGAATTATCCCCATGCACTTTTTTGTTCAATAGCGCTTGCCAGCTTAATTGCTGTGCCGTCGTCTGTTGCTGCAAAAATGTATCGCTGGGTAGATCACAATGGCAATATTTATTATTCTGATAGAGTTCCCCCAAAACAATCAAAGCTAGAGCGGAAAGTTCTTAATGAACAAGGCCGTGTTATTGAAACCATTGACGCAGCAAAAACGGATGAACAATTTGCTTTAGAGAAAAGATTAAAATTATTAAGGCAAGAACAAGAAAAGATTATTGCCAAACAAAAATTCAATGACAAAGTTCTACTCAGTACATTCCGCAATATTGATGACTTACGTTTGACTTTAAAAGGTAAATTACATTCAGTTAATGCGCATAAACGCATGCTTGAAGGCTCATTAGCAAGCTTAAATGACACTTTAGCCAGTACTCGTAGTAGAGCAGCTCAAGAAGAAAGAAAGGGCAGACGTGTTCCTCCCGCTATTTTAAAACTAATCTCTGATACCGAAGACGAAATCAATAATACCTATGGCCAAATTGCTAAGGTTGTAGAGCAACACCAAGCAATACAAAGAAAATTTGATAAAGATATAGAGCGCTTTATATTTTTAACTCAAGGCAGTAGGTCCGACACACAAACATTAATCGATGAAAATGCTGAAACTCAAGCGGCTAATGTTTTAGGCTTATTTAATTGTTTTGACCGAAAAGCTTGTGACCAAGCTTGGGAAATTGCACGGCAATTTGTTATGCTTCATTCGACAACACATATCAACTTTAATACTCAAACGCTGATTATGAGCAGTGACCCTAAGGTCGGCTCAGATTTAAGTTTATCGGTATCTAAATCCAAACGAGCTAACAATAAAACCAGTATCTTTTTAGATATTCGTTGTCATCACTCAACGCGGGGTGCTGAGTTATGCAAAAGTGCACAAGTTAACCGGATTCGTCAATCTTTTATGCCTTATATTGAAAGTAAATTACCTAAAAAGTAACGCCCTTGTGAATCAGCTTGGTTTTAGTTGATATAATAGCTGCACACTTTAGTTAAGCTCCTATTTTTTATGCACAGCACTCCTGATATAACATTTGTTGGCGGAGGTATTACCGGCCTATTATGCGCGCGCCTATTTGCTCTAGCAGGAGCCAGCGTAACTATCATTGATAAGAATCAGATAGGTCAAGAATCATCTTGGGCAGGGGGGGGGATTTTATTACCTTTGTATCCTTGGCGCCAAGCCGATGCAATTAGCCAACTGGTCATTTCGAGCATTAAAGCTTATCCTAAATTAGCCCAAGACTTAATTGACACGACTGGAATAGATCCCGAATATCTCGTTAGTGGCTTATTAATGAACTCCCTGCCTGATTTAGACGATGCGCATGCTTGGAGCAACAAGCACGCCATAAAAACCAGCATTGCCAGTAGTAAACAGCGTCAACAGTTCCCACACATACAAGATTCTTCTTTATATTTGCCAGGTATTGCCCAAGTTCGGAACCCTCGTTTACTCAAATCACTTAAACAAGATTTGTTACAGCGCGGCGTTAAAATTATCGAAAACTGTGCCATTGAAAAAGTGACGATTAAAGATAATCACATCACTGAAATAACGAGCCATACTGAGACTTTACCCGTTAAGCAATTAGTAGTTAGTGCAGGTGCATGGACAGGAAATTTATGGCCCCAGTTATTAGGTAAAACCGAAGCAACATCAGCTAAAGTATTCCCAGTAAAGGGACAAATGCTCATTTTAGATGCGCCTATAGGAACATTAGATACTATGGTGCTGGAAAATGATCGCTATTTAATTCCGCGTTGCGATGGCAAAATATTATGCGGTAGCACGGTTGAATATGCAGATTTTGATAAAACAACCTCAGCACAAGCTAAACAATCATTAGTTAATTTTGCACATAACTTACTCCCAGAGCTACAGTCCGCCCCCGTTATTCATCATTGGGCTGGTTTACGCCCCGGCACTGAGCAAGGCATACCTTATATTGATCAGCACCCTGGGATACAAAATTTAGCCATCAGTGCAGGCCATTTTAGAAATGGCTTTGCTATGGGGCCAGCGTCCGCTCAGTTGCTTTATGATCTAGTAACAGAACAAACGCCCAAAATCGACCCAACTCCTTATCAACTTTCTGCTCAGCATTGAGAACCTAAGCCTTATGAATTATTACCCTCTAGTAAAGCCTCTCCTTTTTCAATTAGATGCAGAAAATGCTCACTATCTAACCTTAAAACTCCTTAAACTCGCGCATAGCAGTGGTATGGATCGTTTATTAAACCCTGCCATCATTGAACAACCCGTTACTGTGATGGGTTTAAATTTTAAAAACCCAGTCGGTTTAGCCGCAGGACTAGATAAAAATGGCGATTATATCGATGCTCTAGCAGCCATAGGCTTTGGGTCAGTAGAAATAGGTACTGTTACCCCACGACCACAACCAGGTAACCCTAAACCGCGTTTATTTCGATTGCCCGAACACCAAGCGATTATCAATCGTATGGGCTTTAATAATCAAGGAGTAGATTATTTATTAGAACAAGTTGAGCGTAGTCAATATAAAGGGATTTTAGGTATTAATATTGGCAAAAATTTTGATACGCCGATTAACCAAGCTACCGAAGATTATTTAATTAGTTTACGTAAAGCGTATCTGGCGGCGAGTTATATTACGATTAATATTTCTTCACCGAATACGAAAAACCTGCGTCAATTACAGCAAGGCGATGAAATTAAAAAGCTGCTATCTGCCTTAAAAGAAGAGCAAGGAAAGTTACAGGCAGAGCACAATAAATATACGCCACTCGTAGTAAAAATAGCGCCTGACTTGACTGATGAAGAGATTCAACATATTGCTAAATTATTAATCGAATTTTCAATGGATGGTGTTATTGCCACCAATACCACGATAGATCGCAGTGCAGTACAAGGTCACCCTCTAGCTGATGAAGCGGGGGGGTTAAGTGGCGCGCCAGTCAAACAAAAATCAACTTATGTGGTCTCGCGTTTAGCCAATGAATTACAAGGGAAACTGCCCATTATCGCTGCGGGTGGAATTTTATGTTATGCCGATGCGCAAGAAAAACTCGATGCGGGAGCGAGTTTAGTACAGGTTTACAGCGGCTTAATTTATACCGGCCCACAATTAGTGCACGATATTATGCAGGGTTTATCGAAATAGTTATAAGCGTTATAGAGTGATCAACTTCCGCTATTGTGCATAGGTATCTACACAACTTTTTGACATTAAAATACAATAAGTTACAAGTCAGGATATCTCCCCCTCCTGTTGGAGAGGGTTGGGGTTAGGAGAATAAAATCAAGGCTTTACCTTAAACTTTCTCCCTCTGAAGAAGGCTTTAAGGCTTGTGTAGATACCTATGGCTATTGTGTGGAAATTTTTCCATACTTTATAAAGCTATCTATTGATAATCAGCCAAGCACTCACCCCACCGCCTCGACGATTTTTAATGGCAACGTGCCAGCCATGGGTTTCTGCTAGCTGTCGAGTAATAGCAAGCCCCAACCCACAGCCGCCCGTTGAACGATTACGTGAAGACTCAATCCTGAAAAAGGGACGAAATATATTTTCAATGAGATCTTCTGGGATTCCCGGGCCTCGATCACGGACACTAATACAGAAAGCGTTGTGATATTGTCTACAAACGACTTCAACTTGCCCTTCACCGCTATAGCGCAAGGCATTGGTAATTAAGTTATCCAAACAACGGCGTAATGATACCTGAGCAACATTAATTGTTCCTTGTGTGCAAATACGCAACGTTAACCGCCCAGGTTCACACGCTTCTGAGCCATCCATTACGTCAGTCAATAATTGTTTAATATCCGTTGTTTTAGCGGCTTCTTGCTCTTGAGCGCGGGCTAACTCTAATTGCGAGCCAATTAAGGAATCCATTTCTGCAATATCACGCTCCATTCTCTGAATCATAGGAGATGATTGCTCTTCAGCAAGCACACCTAAAGCCATTTTCATGCGCGCCAATGGGCTGCGTAGATCATGAGAAATACCCGCTAACAGCGTAGTTTGATTTTCACGCCTAGCTTGCAATTGCTGTGAGCTATTATTAAAGGCATGTGCTAATTCTGCAAGTTCAAAGCCTCCCGTTTCTGGAAGTTTTGACGGCTGTTCACCTTGGCCAATACG
>CBDVDU010000162.1:0-5914 GCA_965372825.1 uncultured Gammaproteobacteria bacterium
CAACCAAGCCTTCGAACTGTATAGCTTCTCGGCCTAATAGCTTATTTAAAAAAACGCCCATAGTATGGCTTAATAATTTTCGGGCAATACGATTTGATAAATGAAACAAATCGCGAGCCCAAACAGTCTCGATATGAAAACGCTCTACAAGTTGACCAATAACAGTTTCAACGCGACGCCTCACTTTCATAAGCTTCTGAACGAAATCTTTAGGGCGTGAATCTTTCATATTTTTTCGTAAAGACGTTTCTAAATCTAACTGCCGCCGAGCTAATTCTTCTTTCAATTCAGGACGAATATAGCCTTTGTCGCCAATTAATAAGCCTTTTAAATTGACGGTTAGTTCATCAACAAACTCTCGCTCATCAATATTCGCGGCAGCAAATGTATAGCGGGTAATAATGCCCTCAAAACTAATCACAAGATGGCCTTCAAATCCGTAATAATGCTCATCTTTAGCGGCACAGTAACTATAAGCCGCATCACCTTGAAAGCATTTGCTTTTATGAGCACGAGTTATTTTGCATACTGGCATAGGAAAGCCATCAATCATATGGATTTCATCTGTTCCTGCGCCTAACTTTTCTGATAAAAATGCTAACATCTCTTGTTTTAGAAGGCATAAATTTGCACTTTGTTTCACAAAATTTGATCGAGACCCTAAGTTAGGAAAACAGTCGTGCCAATGATTACGAAAATAGCGCCAGAGACTTTTATCCTGATCTTTTCCCATAAACTCACCGACAATCTCCATAGTAATGACTTCACTATCAGTGAGTTTTGGCTGAAAACCTCGTCGACGTAGCGGGGTTTTTACTAGTTTAGGGTAAATATCTGCTACACAGCAATACACATAAATGATAAAGTCTTCGACTGGCATGGTGGCTCTCCGTTAGTTACTTTTCTTCTAAAAATAACTGTACGCTTGAGCTATCATTCCTTCAACTGCTATTTTTCCTGAAAATTAAAGTCGAACATGGCGTATAAATTGAAGTATGGTACTGAAGCGCCTCTGTCAGCATTTTGGTTTACGGATAAAGGAGAAATTGTTACCGAAACTAAAATATCCAACGCGACAAATCATATGAAAAAGAAGCTGGACTTTGACTTTAAGTTTTATGATTCTAGGCATTGGTATGCAACGATGTTTATGCTGGAACATCTTAAAAATACGAACAATGATACCAGTTACAATGCTGCTGTTGAACAGGCTTTAATAGAGCAAATAGGACATAGTAGTATTAAAACGACTTACGACTATTATATAAAGAAAGCTTTGCTATATAGGCATATTATTGATAACCCTGAAATGTCAGATTTAATTTCAGTACAAGGTTTTTTAAGCTTATTGGATGGTTGACACTTTAAGAGAAATCTCTAAGTCATTAGCTTGAAATTGCTTAGAGTTAGGTTTACAAAATGGCGTAATGGATACTTGGTAATTAAGGTTGACGTATGGTTGTCATTTTTTTATTTGAATTCTTTTAACGCCAGTTAAGTAAAGGGGTTTACATCGACTTATTGTTATTTTTAGTTTATGGGTTCCGAAATAATTTCGCGTAGTAATGAATATTTACAGAGTGTCGGGAAAGCGCCTATTGAATGGCAGCTTCCAGATATAATGACAGCGCAAAAGCAGTTTAATTTGGCGCAAGAAATTAATCAGAAAATAGCTGAAAGTCATTGAGTTGGTGCGGGAGTCGTACTTATTCCCAATCAATATTTATTCTAAATAATAGCGTTTTGTGGGATCAAAATTCATAACCTAAAGTTTCGGGTTTTATTTAATGTGAATTCCTAAGGTATAAATATTTTGAGGCTGAAATAATAAAAAGCCGCTATTCTTAAAAGAGTAGCGGCTTTTTTATGGGCTTTAGTTTGTTTTTATGCCGCAGCTTGCACTTTATTTCTACCGGTTTCTTTGGCTTGATACATGGCGTCATCAGCCCTTTTTACGAAGCTATCAACGCTATCATTTCCGCGTAGGCTGCTAACACCTAAACTGGCGGTTAATTTAATGACTTCCATTCCGTAAGCTAAGGTATGGTTAGCAATTTTTTCACGAATTCTTTCGGCAAGTAATTTAGCGCCTTCTAAATCCGTATCGCTAAGTAATACGACAAACTCTTCTCCGCCATAACGGTAAGCGATGTCACAGCCACGGATACTATCTTTAATGCATTGTGCTGCTGATTTTAATACTTGGTCACCGCAATCATGTCCATATGTATCATTAATGGCTTTGAAGTGGTCAAGGTCAATAAAAACAAGAGACAGGTGATTGGCATGACGTTCAGCTAAAGTGATTTCTCTTAGGAGTGAATCATTAAAGGCTGTTCTATTATTAGTTTGAGTTAATGCATCTGTAAATGCCATTTTCAATGCGCCATTAAACAAAGTTGCATTTCGTAATGGGTAAATCAGGCAGCAGAGTAAAGTTTCTAATAAATCGATTTCCTGCTTATTAAAGCGAGTATTACGCATGATTGTAAGTTCGCCCAAGTCTTGGTCTTCAACTTTTAGTGCATAACTGCATGTGTTTTTAGTTTGAATGCCATTTTGTATGTCGAGACCAAATTCAGTATTAGTGTAGATAAAACCATTGTGCGGCACTAATTCTTGAATTTTATTGCTGAAAATATGCACTAATTCATGGAATTCTAATGTTGTTTGCAACGCACTGCTGATGTCGTAGTGATTTAAATTAGACGCTTTTGTTGCTTCAAAAGTGTTGTTGCTCACAATGGCTAAACTATCTGTTCTTGGTGTCATCATCTTTCCTCATGCCTTGAGTCTTTATGTTACTAAGCATGAAGCGATTAATGTGCCATTCTAATAAACTTATATTAAATCATATTGTTACATGTATTTGTAGGTGCTAGCAATAGGGGGTTATTGATTCGATTTTAGGCTATGGCAATTTTGTGCCGTTATTCTGACGCCTTGTGAGGTAAGTGTATATCAGCTATCGAGCCTGCCTCAGGATCATTAAAAACAATATCATCAATATTATTTTCGCCGCGTGCGACTATGCAAGTTACCGTCGCATCTCCAGTGATATTAACGACGGTGCGCATCATGTCCAGTAAGCGATCCACGCCTAAGATCAAGCCTATTCCTTCAACCGGTAAGCCAACTTGATTAAAAACCATGGCTAGCATAATTAGGCCGACGCCAGGAACGCCGGCAGTTCCTATGGACGCTAGAATAGACATGCCTATGATAGTAATGTATTGGCTTATATCGAGGTCAATTTGATAGACATTGGCAATAAACACGGTAGCTACACCTTGCATAATGGCAGTGCCGTCCATATTGATAGTTGCTCCTAAAGGTATGGTGAAGGCGGCGGTCGTATTATTGACGCCGATACGTTTTTCTACTGCTTGCAAGGTGACGGGTATAGTTGCATTAGAGCTGGCTGTGCTAAAGGCAAAAATATGTGCGGGACGCATTTTTTTAAAAAATATAAGCGGATTGAGCTTGGCAAAAAAGTACAGTAACAAAGAAAAAGTGCCGAGAGCATGCAATAGTAAGCATAGAATTACTACGGAGAAGTAACCAATCATGGGCACAATTAAAGCAAGCCCTTGCTCTGAAAATGTTTTTGCCATTAAACAAAAAATACCAATGGGTGCAAAATCCATCACTAAAGTAACTACTTTCATCATTACTTCATTTAGTTTTTCCGCAGTGTCAGCAAGTTGACGGCCTATTTCACCTGTCATTAGCATGGCAATAGAAAACAAAATAACAAAGAAGATAATTTGCAGCATGTTGCCTTGGGCAAAGGCTTCAATAGGGTTGCTGGGTATTAAATTAATAAAAACATCGCTAATAGGGGGGGAAGCTTTTACGACAAACTGACTACTGACTTGCTGTTGAGCAAAGTCTTGACCTGGTGCTAAAGTGATGGCTACAAATAAAGCAAGGGTAATAGCAAGTCCTGTAGTCAGTAAGTATAAAAGAAATGATTTTAAGCCTACGCGCCCGAGTACGCTAATATCACCAATACCACAGACACCACAAATCAATGAAAAGGTGACTAAGGGAACAACCAGCATTTTTAGTGCGTTAATAAAAGCCGAGCCAATAACGTGAAAGATGCCGTTAACAAAATAGTCTTGGATAATCGCTTGGTCTACTGCGTAGTGATTAATTAAACTACCTAATAGCAGGCCTGAGCCCATAGCAATTAGAATTTTATTGGTGAGTGATATTTTTTTTGTCATGGGTTTGGCTCAAGAATTATTGTGCATTCAGGCTATCGTAATCATTTTTGGGTAGTGTCTTTAGCCTGGTGTGTGACGCGTTAATGCTCACTAAATGTTCTACTTAGGCAGTAATTTCTCGTATCTCGTATGGGAGTTTACGAAATAAGGGATATTAATGCTCAGGAATGCATATTTTATACCTCCCTCCCAGAACTTTATGATGTAGCACTGCCAGTCCTCTGAGGACTGGCAGTGCTTTCGGATATTATTGAATTTTGATTTCTTAATGGGTTGTGGTTAAGCAGGCTTGTTAGTTGGTGCTGTTGGCTCTTTTTCCGTACCTTCAGCTACGGTGTTACGTAGTAACATTCTATTAAAGTTAGCCATTGTCAAACCTAAGCATTTACTGCGTAAATCTGCGCGTGATGACTTTATCCGTTTGCCGCCACCTGATTCACTAGAAGTGCCCAGTTTTTCTTGGCTCAGCCATTCTTCAAGTTGCTGTTTGCTATTGAAAATGACACACTCACCAGCAATAGAGACGTTGCCGGATTGCTTGTGCGGTTTACCTGTCGTTGTGTTGTCGCTACTGAAATACCTAAAACCGAAATACTGCTTCATTTTATTACCTTATTATCATTTTTGATTAATTATAGCAGTGTTTTGATGTGATTTTTTATGTCTAAAATTTCTGTGATGGCTAAAGCTAGATTCCCGATAAAAGACTTCGGGAATGACGATTTCTTTATTGCTACTTAATGGTTTGTCGATTTTAAGGTTTAATCAAACTTAGCCGCATTTTTAGTTTTGTTATTTTTTAAGCCACGAATACTATTTTGGCCTTGTATGCTTGTGAAAACTGCACCGCTTAAATTAGCATCAGTAAAATTTGCTTCACGTAATTTAGCGGAGGTGAAATCGACATTGCTAAGATTGGCTTTCGTGAAATTAGCTGAAGTTAATTCTGCTGATAATAGGTTAGCATTATTTAGGTTGGCATTGCTTAAATTGGCGAAGCGCATGCTGGCGCGGCCTAAGTCGGCATTTTGTAAGTTGGCGTTAGTTAAGTTGACTTTGTTTAGGTTGACGCGCATTAAGCCCATGGGCTGGTTTTTCATATCCGCGGCCCATCTAACATTTGATAGGTTGGCGTTGGTCATATTGGAGTTATCTAAGTTGGCAATAACTCGGCTACCGCTGAAATTGGTATTGCTTAAATCTGAGCGCATCATGCTAACACCAAAAATACTGACTTTTGTTAAGTCAGCGCCGGATAAGTTGATGCCGGTCATGACGGTTAAATCTAAAACTAAGCCGGATAGGTTGCTTTTGCTTAAATTAGCGCCGCGTAAATCAGCGCCCCATAAATCAGCTTTGCGCAGATCCATATTTGATAAATCGACACCTTTTAAGTCTTTGCGTCTTAAATCGGCGGGTTTATTTGGACTGGCTTGCTTTAATAGTTGTTCAATTTGCTGGCGAGTTAAATCAGCGCTGTAGGCAATGTTAAAGGCTGAGGTAGATAAGCATAAGCTAAGTGCCAGTAGTATTTTTTTCTGATGTTTCATGAGTGATGCTCCTGTATGAAATATAAGTGTAAGTAACTAAGGAACTTGTATGCTAGTTTAACCTGTAGGGCGCGGCTTCAATGCTGTTGACTTAAGCCCTCTCTTGTTGGAGAGGGTTGGGTGAGGAGAATA
>CBDVDU010000163.1:0-5901 GCA_965372825.1 uncultured Gammaproteobacteria bacterium
TTCACCGACAAATCGGGCACATTTGACAGGATATTAATATCCTGACCTTTTGCCCTGTTTCTCCACGGTATTGACCGGAAAATCAGGCATATTTGCCTGCTATCCAATTTATCCTGTCGGATTGCCCTGATAAGTGATATTAACCGCTTAATCGGGCAATCAATAAAATAAACTATATTCAAAGTATAGCTAATTTCTTAACCTATACTCGGAAGTTTTTAGTGGCGTAGGTCGGGTTACATCTTTTCGTACCCCGACTCATTGCGCGATTAATGTCGGGTTAGCGGTAGTGCTACTAACCCGACCTACAAGTTTTTAGCCTATCAAATCATCCAAATACTTCTCAGCATCCAACGCAGCCATGCAACCGGCTCCAGCAGAAGTAATGGCTTGTTTGTAAACAGAATCCATCACATCGCCGGCGGCAAATACGCCTGGGATATTGGTTGAAGTGGCATTGCCTTCGATACCGCTTTTTACTCGGATATAACCATGATCATCCATATTCAACTGATCTTTGAATATTTCAGTATTTGGCCGATGGCCGATGGCGATAAAGACACCATGTACATCGACATCTTGGGTTGAGTCATCGAGTGTGCTTTTGATGCGCATGCCGGTAACGCCCATATCATCACCTAGAACTTCTTCTAAGGTGTTATTCCATAGGATTTCGACATTGCCATTGGCGGCTTTTTCTATCAATTTATCAGATAGGATTTTTTCTGAACGGAATTTATCACGGCGGTGAATGACGGTAACTTTAGAGGCTATATTGGCTAAATATAAAGCTTCTTCTACAGCGGTATTACCGCCACCAATGACAGCAACAGGTTTGTTGCGGTAGAAGAATCCATCACAGGTTGCACAAGCGGAAACACCTTTTCCGGCAAATTCTTCTTCTGAATCTAAGCCTAGGTACATAGCTGATGCACCGGTAGCAATAATTAAAGCATCGCAAGTGTAACTGCCTGAATCACCGGTTAATTTGATGGGCTTTGCGTTTAGATCAGCGGTATGGATATGGTCAAAAATGATTTCAGTCTCAAAGCGCTCGGCATGTTTGCGCATTCTTTCCATTAGTTCTGGGCCTTGTACACCTTCATCATCACCCGGCCAGTTGTCTACATCCGTTGTGGTGGTTAATTGTCCGCCTTGTTGTAGACCTGTGACCATCACAGGTTTTAGGTTGGCGCGTGCTGCGTAAACCGCGGCTGTATATCCGGCAGGGCCTGAACCTAAAATTAATAGACGACAGTGTTTTGCTTCGCTCATGAGTTGTTTCCTTGTAATGATTGGGCGTCAGTGGTTTAGTGGTACTTATTCAAATTTTCTTTAGAGATTGTTTGTTGGGTGTGGCTTTAGTCCGCTAATATTTAAAAGGCGGGCTGAAGCCGCGCCCTACATTTATTTTTACATTATGCGTGTAATTAGGATTTTCGTAAAGCCTCAGGGGAGGCATTTCGGGTTGAATTCCAGAGTTTTTTGCAGTCGTTAATCACTAGATATAATGAGGGAATTAAGACTAAGGTAATAAGTGTCGCAAATACGATCCCAAAGCCGATGGAAATTGCCATTGGGATTAAGATACGTGCTTGCCGTGAAGTTTCTAAGATCATGGGCATTAAGCCACCAAAAGTCGTTAAGGTGGTTAAAATAATCGGGCGAAAACGTTGGATAGCAGCGGTTTTTATAATTTCTTTGGGTGTCAGGTGTTGATGTTGTTCTAAATCAACAGCTTGACTAATTAAGACCAGCGAATCATTAACGACAATACCGGATAAAGCAACGATGCCGAGTAAGCTTAATATACTTAGGCCGTAACCCATGATTAAGTGACCGAAAATGGCACCAATAATACCAAAGGGAATGCTGACAATAACGATCAGCGGTAATATGTAGCTTTTGAACGGAATGGCGAGCATGGCGTAAATAGCGAGTATGGCAAAGATAAAACTGAGTTTTAAACTGCCGACACTTTCAGCCATATCGGCTTGTCGTCCTTGAAAACTGTATTGTAAGCCTGGATATTGCTGTACTAAGTCGGGCAGGGTGCTTGTTTTTAAATCATTAACAATTGCGCCGGCCTGACTTCTGGGGGTGACATTGGCTGTGATTTGCACATTACGTCGGCCGTCACGGCGTTTAATTTCGGTAAAGGCGCGGCCACGGTCTATTTGTACAATTTCATGTAAGGGAATGCCGCGACCTTGGTCTGTCCAAATTAAAAAATCATGTAAATCTTGTCCAGATGCCCGTTCGTTTTCAGGTAAACGCACCATAACTTTTATTTCATTACGTCCACGTTGTTGGCGTAGTGCTTCGGAGCCATAAAAGGCATTACGTACTTGACGAGCAACCGAGAGCGGACTTAATCCGAGACTTTCACCTTCGGGCAGTAAAGAAAAATCTAATTGTTGTTTACCTAAACTCATGCCATTAGTCACATCTTTAGCCATCGGATAGGCTGCGAGTGCAGCTGCCACTTTTATACTGGCTTGTTCTAGCACGTGGATGTCTCGATGGGTTAGTTCTATCGTAATACCTGAACCTGATCCGGGGCCGCCTGAGTCAGATTCAAAAATGACGCTTTCTACACCGATAAGTTCACCGGTTTCGGCGCGCCAACGTTCACTAAATCCGTCTGTGCTCATAATCTTATTACGAATTTCTGGGGGTGCTAAATAGCAACGAATTATGGCTTTATGACTGCCACCTTTACCCACTTCTGCGAAAATTCCGCGTATTAGTTGATCGCCCCGTTCAATTTTATCTGTAGTGGTACGTGCTGATTTAACTAAATGGTCAACAATAGCCTGAGTTTTTTCTACGGGAGTTCCGTAGGGTAAGGTTAAAGATACACGCGCATAATCAGATTCGGTTTTAGGGAACATGGACATTCCCATGCGACCACTGAGCGCAAAGGAAAGTGTTGCAGCTAATATAGAAAAGGCAATAATAACCGTGAGGTAACGATGATTGAGGGTTAGCTCAAGAAAGCTGCCATAACGGTGTTTTACCCCATGACGAAAAGCATGGCTAAATTGCTGTTGTTTTTCATGTATCCAGCGGAAAATCCCTGATTTAGGTTCGTCACCGATATGCGCTAAATGTTGTGGTAAAACGAATAAACTTTCTGCTAATGAAAGTAAAAAAACTACGATAACAACCGTGGGGATCATAAAGAAAATCTTACCCATTTGACCCGGCATAAAAAACAAGGGCATAAAGGTGGCTATATTAGTCAAAATACTAAAGGTGACAGGGACAGCCATTTCTTGTGTGCCTTTAACTGCCGCGGTGAGGGCAGGATAACCTTCTTGTCGATAATGATAGACGTTTTCGCCAATAATGATGGCATCATCGACGACTATCCCTAAGGCGATAATAAAGGCAAACAGCGATATCATATTTAATGATACGCCGAGTGTCGGTAAGATGAGAAAAGAGCCAAGGAAGGCAATGGGAATACCGGTCATCACCCAAAAAGCCAGGCGCAACTCTAAGAACAAAGCGAGTGTAATAAAGACCAGTATTAAGCCCATCGCGCTATTACGTAATAATAAATCTATGCGTTGCGAATAAGAGACCGATGCATCGTAACGAATCTCTGTCTGTATACCTTCGGGTAAAGTACTTTTACTTAGCTCTATTTGTTCTTTGACGGTATCGGAAATGCCGATAGGGGTTTGATCTCCGACACGATAGACTTGCAACATGATCGCAGGGGCACCATTGTAATTGGCAGAGTAATCGGTATCTTCGTAGCCATCGGTAATGGTCGCAATATCACCGAGTAAGACAATCCCACCTGACGGTGTGGTAATAATGGGGAGTTGTGCGAATTGTTGGCCGGTGTCTTTGCGTTCCTGCATGCGGATTAAAATTTCACCTGAGCTGCTTTTAATGCTACCTCCAGGCAGTTCTAAACTGGCATTGCGAATTCGTTGAGCAATCTCGGCGATAGATATATGGTAGCGTTGTAAATTATCTTGAGATACTTCGATGCTGATTTCTAAAGGACGAATCCCTTCTAGGTCAATTTGGGTGATATTGTCGGCTTGTAACAGTTGTTCGCGAAAGCTTTCTGCAAGTTCGTGTAATACGGCTTCTTCAGTGTTGCCATAGATAACGATAGAAACTGTTTTGCGCTTACTGGCCACGACATTGACTTTAGGTTCTTCGGCATCTTCGGGAAAGGTCGTGATGCGGTCAACTTCACGCTGTATATCTTGGGCTAATAGGTTAATGTCGGCATCGGTCATCACATCCACTAAAACGGTTGCGTAACCTTCTTGCGACGATGAGCTAATTTCATCAATGCCTTCTAAGCCGGAGATAGCATCTTCTATAGCAAGGACGATACCGCGCTCAATTTCTTCGGGGCTAGCGCCTGTATAGACAGTATTAATACTGATGGTATCGGTGACAAAATCAGGAAACACTTCTTGTTTCATGGTGTTTAAAAATAATAAACCGCCGATGATAAAGGCAAACATCACTAAATTAGCGGCAACGGGGTGCGTTGCCATCCAGCTAACTGAGTTATGTTTATTAATATTCATGCCCTGATTACTCATTACTTTCTACCTTAGTGCGTAAAATCATGCCTTGAACAGGGGTGCTTAAGTTACTACTAATAATGCGCGCGTTTTTGGGTAACTGTTCAGCATTGATAAACACTTGATCGGCACCTTTCCAAACGGGCGTAATCGCTTTTATCTCTAAAGTATTTTGTTCGCTGAGTAACCAGAGTTGCATGCCGTTATGCACGACTGCATCGGGTAAGGCAATAACATTGTGTAGCGTGTCCCCCGTGATTTTTACACGTACAAAAGAGCCTAAAATTAATGCAGGTGCGCCTTTGTTTTCAGCTTGTTGACTCAGTGGGTCTTTGACTTCAATAATCAATTCGGCTAAACGTCCAGAGGCTTCTAGCTCTGCTTTTAAGCGCTTAACTGTGCCCTTACGCGAGCCTTGCGCCCCCCATGCCGCGCTATGCATGATGGTGGCTTTAGATCCGGCGGTGCTATTAATACTGGGAATAGCTATTTTGCTCAGTTTATTGATAGGCAGCGAGGCGATCACCCAAAAGCTGTCAATCCCTGCTAACTTAATTAAAGGGGTTCCTGTAGAAAAGGTTGAAACCCAAGAACCAATTTGTGCGTTCGTTTCTAAAACGATAGCATTAAAAGGCGACACGGTTCGCGTGCGACTTAAATCTAAACGGGCTTGTGTTAGTGCAGCTTGTTCAGCTTTAATGGCGCTTTTTGCTAAGGCAAGATGCGGTTTGCGTAACACTAGGTTTTTACTTTGCTCATCAAGCGGCGTGTTTAATAAGGTAAATTCGCGTTGTGCAATGGCTTGCAGCCCTTGTTCTAGCGTAAGATTAAATTTCGCTTTTTCCAATTCATTTTCTTTTTGTTTAACCAGTAATTTATAATCGGTGGGATCAAGCTGGATAATTTGCTCACCTTTTTTGAGAAACTCGCCAGGAATAAAGTGCGGGCTGACTGATATCACCATGCCACTAATACGCGAGGTTAAATTTACTTTTTGCGCTGGAATGACATTGCCCATTGCGGTTACTGTTACCGGATAATCAATGGCTTGTGCTTGAAATACTTCGACTAAAGGCGCTACTTTACTGGCGTGAACGCGTTTTGCTTTGGGTTTATTGCTGAGCCAGTAATAGGATAAGCTGATGGTGATGGTTAAAATGACTAGGGCAGGTAGCCATGATAAAAGACGCTTAAGCATCGGTATTTTCCTTGTTGATGGCGAGTGTATTAAGTTCCCAGTTACCGGCAAGTGCGCGGTAGAGTTGTATGCGGTACTCTAATAATTGACGTTTGGCTAAAATTTGACTGCGTTCTAAAGATTGTTGACTCACTTGCGTGG
>CBDVDU010000164.1:0-5874 GCA_965372825.1 uncultured Gammaproteobacteria bacterium
TTGTTAGTCACTGAATTAATGGGACAAGGCGTAAACCCTGTAACTGGCGATTATTCTCGCGGTGCTTCAGGTTTTTGGGTAGAACAAGGCGTAATTCAATATCCTGTGCAAGAAATCACCATTGCCGGCAACCTCAAAGACATGTTCCAACATATTCTAGCAGTAGGAAATGATATAGATTATCGCGGCAATATTCGCACCGGATCTATTTTAATTGAAGAAATGGCAATTGCAGGAGAATAAACTTAACTTCCGCTCTAGCCAAGAAAAGCACAGGGTTATATGCATGTTATAAAAATCAAATAACAGCGGCCAGTGAAAGGCCGCTATCAACCTTTTGCAGCCTTCAGGGACATAGCTATCTACACAACTAAAATACAACGAGTTGCAAGTCAGGATAGCTCCCTCTCCTGCTGGAGAGGGCTGGGGTGAGGAGAATAAAATCAAGGCTTTATCTTGTTTTCCCTCACCCAACCTTCTCCCTCTGGAGAAGGCTTTTAGACTTGTGTAGGTACCTATACTTCAGGGGAGGGACTTTTCAGTAAACTGTAATTCAGCCCTAGGGAAGCAAGATACTCAGCTGACGCCCTGCTCTTTCAGCAATTTATTAAACTCAGCAATGGGCAAAGGTTTACTAAATAGATACCCTTGATAATGAGTACAACCTTCAGTCAATAATCGTTGCTGTTGCTCTTTGGTCTCGACGCCTTCGGCAATAACACTCAGCCCCAAGCTATGCGCCATTGCAATAATGGTGCGCACAATCACTTGGTCATTACTGTCGCTAACAAGATCATCGACGAAGGATTTATCGATCTTGAGTTGGTGTAGCGGTAACTGCTTAAGGTATTGCAACGATGAATAGCCAGTACCAAAATCATCTAATGAGAATTGAATGCCAATACCTGCTAATGCCTTCATTTTGGCAATGGTATCTTCAATGTCGTTTAGCAATAGGCTTTCTGTTAGCTCCAACTTAAGTCGTGCCGGCTTGATATTATGCTGTTGGATCGTCATCGTGACTTGCGAAATGAAATCGGCCTGATGAAATTGCTTGGCACTCACGTTGACCGACAATGTTAATTCACGAGTAAGTGCATCTTGTTGCCATAACTCAAGTTGAGCACAGGCCGTATTAAGTACCCATTGGCCTATTGATAAAATAGTGCCATTTTGTTCAGCAACGGGAATAAAGTCTAAAGGAGAGATTAAGCCGCGCTCAGGGTGAATCCAACGGATCAGGGCTTCAGCGCCTAATGGACACAGTGAACTATCCATCTGTATTTGATAATACAATTGAAATTGCTGCTGTTCTATTGCTTGATTGAGTTCATTTTCTAGTTCTGCGCGCGCTGTGATGCTTGCTTGCATCTGTGGATCAAAAAAGCGTAGCGCATTACGGCCATCATCTTTCGCTTGATACATGGCGATATCAGCTTGCTTTAATAACTCCTCTACTTCAGTTTGATGGTTATTAAAAAGTGTAATGCCGACACTCGTGCTACTTGTATAGTGATGACTAGCCAGCTGATAAGGCTGGTTGATGGAGGACAAAATTTTATTGGCAATGTCTTCAGCCTGTGCAGCAGCTTCAGCGGCCTGTGTACTCAAACCCTCTAATAGTACGACAAACTCATCACCACCAAAGCGCGAGACAGTATCACCTTCACGGACACAGGTCGTTAGCCGTTCCGCAACTTGCTGTAGAAAAATATCCCCCATATCATGACCTAGAGTGTCATTAAGCGTCTTAAAGTGATCAATATCAAGAAAGAGCAATGCACCTTCATTACCGCTACGTGCACTCGCTGCCATAGCATGCCAAATGCGATCAAGCATAAGCCGCCGATTGGGTAAATTCGTCAGTGGATCGTAGTAAGCTAAATCTTCAATTTCTTGTTCGGCTTGTTTGCGCTCGGTAACATTAACAAATATCCATAGAGATTCATTCGTTTTCTTATGTAGTATAGTGCCACTCATATCAACCCAAATATGCTGACCATCTTTACGTACAAATTCGAATTCGTTGCGTATCACACCTTCATTTCGAATGTTCGCATAGGCCTCTCCAATTGATTGATAATCCTCTCCGTTTGCGTAGCATTGTCGTGTTGGGCTGCCATTCAGTTCATTTTTATCGTAACCTAGTATTAACTCCATGGCTGAGTTAGCCCAAACGATATGTCTGTCGTGCACAGTCACCATAGCAACCAGCTTATTATTCAAAATTGTTGTTTGATCAGCGAACAACTGCTCTGCCTTTTGGAGAATCGTATAATGATGTCCCGTAATAGTTAGCAATAGCAGTTGTAATAAGCAGGTAAAGATTAATCCAGCAAGAAGCACTTGCCATGCAAGTAAAGATTGCTGAGACGCGAGATAGTTTGGTGACGCGTAAATTGATAAACGCCAGTTTCTGCCACCAAAATAAATATCATCAACCCATGAATACTCAAAATCCTGAAATGTAGTTGTCTCTTCAGAATGAAAGAGCGTCGTGTTCTTGCTGCTAGAATCAATATCTTCAAGTACCAGTGATAAACCTTCAGGAAGTTGAGTACTAAATACCTGTTGCCATATTGTATCTAGATGAAAAACACCAACAGCGTATCCATCTGGTGAGTCAGAAGGGCTATCTGGCATAACAGGAGTCACTAACAATAGTCCCATTCTCATATCAGTATCTTGAATAAGTTGAATAGGTGCAGTTATTGCCATCTTCCCCGTTGTATTCGCTAAATTAAGCGCTTTTGAACGCATTGGATTTGATGAAATATCATAGCCTATTGCCTTGCGATTTGAACTAAGTGGGCTGATATACGCGACAGGTACATAGCTGTTACGCTCTTTTGCTGGAACAAGTTGATTCAGCTCGTCACGTTGAGTAATGCGCATATTAAGCATACCCATCTGTTGAGAAATATAAGCTTCAAATTGGGGTTTATCAGAAGATGAAATGCGAGGGTTCCAGCTAAGTGCAGATAACTCAGGGTGGTTAGCTAAGATAGATTCTGTAAAGTGATCAAACAGTGAATATTCCAGCGAAGGGTTTACCTTAATCAAGTTGCCAATAGAAGCTACTAGCTCTTGATAAGCACTAAGTTTAGATTTTATGCTTTCTGCAATAGGGCTAGCTGTTTCCTTTAGTTGATTAGTAATATGCTTTTTTTCGTTGTCAGCTACATAGAAAAAGATCAATAAAGTGATAATTAGAGTCGTTAGTATAGGAGGTACTATGTTTTTTATTCTTTGTGACCACCATGGCTTACGATAATTTAATGTCATTAACAGTAATGGTGTGAACAATATAACGCCCAGCGTATCGCCTAACCACCAGTGCAGCCAATGAGAGGCGAATTCAGTAGAGGATATGATATTTGCTGTTAATAACGTTACTCCTGCCCAAGAGGCCGCAGTCAAGCAAGCAATAGGACCTGCCAAGAATAGAAGGCATAAGCTATCGCGGGTATTAAGCAGTTTTTCAGGGCTAGGCTTGCAAAAATGCTTAACCAGGACAACCGCGACCCAAGCTTGTAGGCAGGAAGCAGTGCCGATACTTGCAGCAACGGCTATGTCTTGTATATCAATCCCGCCAAATTTAGACGACATCCATAGATTAATGCTTGTTGAACCTAGCCATACCGCGGGTAGTAACCTTGAACCGACAGAAAATATAGCAACAAAGGCAATGCCCGCAGCAGGAAAAATAGCTGTCGCATAACCGGAAAATACACCTAATTGAAGTCCCGCCGCGCCAAAGAGGAAGTAAATGACGGCAATAATTAAATTTAAGGCAATGAGTTTAATTATTCTACTTAAATCCATAATATTTAGTCTTTAATGAGAAAAATAACAAAGATTTGTTCGTACATAGCTAGTCTAAGCGTGCTTTAGATTAAGAACTGGAGAATGTCCTTATAAAATATTTATAGTAAGTATTCAGACACCCTAGAAATTTCATCAATTTTATTGTGAGGTCTCTCAATATTTACATTTTTCAGCTCGTCATTCCTGCATTCTGTTAGCAGGAATCTACGTTTAACATAGATCCCCGACAAAAGACTTCGGGGATGACAATATTTTTATATGAACTTTAAGGGGGAGTATGTGAACGATTACTATTTATAAGCTGCATTTTTAATTACTTACAATACCCTCTTTCTTAAAAGGCACTGGCATATAAAACACTAATAGCCCCGCAATAATACCGGGCATTCCCTCATAAATAACAGCATGCCAGCCCATATATCGCCATAAAAGTGCGAGGAATAAGCCTGTAAACATTGCATATAAACTTCTATTTTGACTTGGTTTTTTGCCCAGACATAAGACAATCAACAAAGGAGCAAAGGCACTAGCTAAACTAGACCAAGCCATAATGACTAAACTGAAAACACTTTGACTATTCAGTAGTGCCCAGACTAAAGCGCCCATTGCGATCAAAACGGTTGCCCCTTTGAGTAAATGAGTACTTTCAATTTTATGTGGCAATAAGTCATGGGTAAGTGCTGCTGAGCAACTTAATATCAACGAATCGGCCGTGGACATGGTGGCCGCAAATATACCGGCGAGAATTAAACCCACCAAAGTAGGTGACAATAATTGCAGAGCCATCGAGGGAAGTGCTAATTCGGCATCGAATGTGCCAACATCACCTAAATAGAGACGAGAGAGTAATCCAATGCCTGTTGCCATGCCATAAAAAAGTAAATACCAACTGTAATACCAAGCTCTCGCTTGGCGCATTTTGTCATTATCGTTTAATGCCATAAAGCGCACCATCACATGAGGCTGGCCTATCACAGATAAGCCTGCAAACATCCAGCTCACTGCGAATAAAATACCGCCAGCTAAACCTGGTAGCGCTAAATCTTTCGGAAACCAATCAAGAAAGCCATCAATTGCACTCATTTGATCTATCGCACTAGAAATACCACCCAGCTCGCTGATAGCCACGACTAATAATAAGCCCATGGAAAAAATCATCACTACGGATTGTGCTGCATCGGTCCAAATGGAGGCGCGAATACCGCCCGCAAAACAATATAGCACTACCATGATGCTGCCTAATACCGCACCCGCCCACAAAGGCCAGTCGAATAAAACATGTAGTGCTTTACTACCGGCAACCAACTGAGCACTAGCATAGGCTAATAAGAACAATAGTGAAATAAGTGCTATCGCGCGTTGTAATAGCTTGTACCTCTCACCGTGCCAATGGCTTAATATCCCTGCATAACTGACTTGCCCTGTTCTTGCTGTTGCATCACGTAAACGTGAATGCACCAAGGTTGACGCTAGAAAATCACCAGCAATCCAGCCTAACATTAACCATATTGAAGCAAGCCCCGTCGCATAAGTGTAGCCAATCACACCGATAAACATATAACCACTGTTATTGGTTGCTACTGCTGACAGACCGACTAACCCTGGCGAAATAGAGCCACTGGCAAGATAATAATCTTCTTTAGTGTTTTTACTTTTAAGTAAAGAGCTAACACCAATGGCCACAAACAAAGCCATAAAACATAAAAAACTGATAATCACTAAAGTATTCCTTGAAGAAAAGCCTATGCTTAGTTATCTAGGTTATAACAACGCTTAGGGGTGCACATTAAATAAAACCCGAAACTTTAGATTATGAAGCACTGCCAGTCCTTCGAGGACTGGCAGTGCTTTCGGATGTTATTGAATTTTGATTCCTTAGGGAGCTAGCAATAAATAACCCCACACATATTCCTTATAGTTCCCATGTTCTAACGCATAGGTATCTACACAAGTCTAAAAGCCTTCTCCAGAGGGAGAAGGCTGGATGCGGAAAATAAGATAAAGCCTTGATTTTATTCTCCTCACCCCAACCCTCTCCAGCAGGAG
>CBDVDU010000165.1:0-5847 GCA_965372825.1 uncultured Gammaproteobacteria bacterium
TTTTACCCGTTGACTAAAAATGAATTAACATCAATAATTGCAAATCATTGTTCATAATAGGAGAACTATCAGTGGGTCAACTAGAAGATATGCAGGTCTTTATACGCGTCGTCGATGCAGGCGGAATTAGCAAAGCCGCCGACCAATTGGGCATTGCTAAATCCGCTGTAAGCCGACGATTAGCCGATTTAGAGTCTCGTTTAGGTGTACGTTTATTAAATCGAACCACTCGCATATCCAGCCTAACTGAAGCTGGCAAAAGGTTTTATCAACGTTCTAAGAAAATAATTGATGATGTTACTGAGCTGAACGCCTTAACTAACGAATCCAATTCAGCACTGGAAGGGACGATAAATTTAGCGCTGCCTTTATCATTTGGGCTTGCTCATTTAGCACCCGCGATTGATGATTTTATAAAGCTCCATCCACAACTTAGCATCACTATCAATTTCTCAGACCAGCAATTGAATTTAATCGAAGAAGGCATAGATTTAGCCGTGCGCATTGCAGATTTAAAAGATTCAAGTTTGATGGCTAGAAAAATAGCCCCGATCAAAACCTTGATCTGCGCGAGCCCTGCTTATTTACAAAAACACGGCACACCCAAAACCGCCGATGACTTAAAGCAACATGCCCTGCTTTATTATAATTTATCTAGCTCTTCCACTTGGCAGCTGAAAGACACGCAAGGCGAGCAGCACTCGATTCATGTTAAAGCTAAAATCATTGCTAATAACGGTGAGTTTTTAAAAGGTATGGCGATTGCAGGCCGCGGCATTGTATTGATGCCAACTTTTCTTTTATGGCAAGCAATTGCTAAAGGAGAGTTACTACCAATCTTATCGGACTACACCACGCAGCAACTCAATGCTTATGCGGTTTACCCGCAGACCCGCTATTTATCGCAACGAACCCGCATGCTGATTGATTTTTTAGTGGAGCGCTTTGGTGATACACCTTATTGGGATCAATAATGGCTGATTTTAATCGATATGCTATTTCCATTTTCACCCGCCTCTAACTTGGGTAACTGATGTTACGCACGAAGTAGATAAAACACCTTGTTCTCTTAATTCTTGGCGGGAATGACAGGTGAGATAATGCCCACGGCGATTATGTGACGTATGATGAGGATAATTCGTGGTTTTTGCTACGTGGGTGCAATAAGGAGCTTATAAAATGACAACGCTAGATAATCCAAATAGGATCAAACATTTAATTGAAAATGGTATTTATTACGAATATACCCAAGCCGCTGACCCTATTGGATCTGGAATAATACCTCCCGTTCCATTTGCTGAATTTGGGAGTGAACTGCATGAAACTGGCGGCACTCGGATTATCCCACTTGATATAAGCGAGAAACTAGGTTGCACAGGCCCAGCAACCAGCCCTGCCCTCTGTGCTAACTTCGTGCGTATATTGGCAGGAGAATCCTTATCGACAAATTTTAATGCCACATCACTTCTTTTTTATGTCATACACGGTACAGGTATCACTCAATTTGATGGCTTAGAAATCCCATGGAAATCGGGGGATTTTATTGTTTTACCGATTGGCAAAGAAACACGCCATTTTTCAACGACTGATGCTGCATTCTATTTAGTTCATGATGAACCGCTTCTACGCTATTTGGGCGCTAAAGCAACTATCCAACGCTTTAAACCGACACTTTATACCTCTGAAGATTCTTTAAAAGAACTAGATAAGGTCAATAAAGAAGCTAATGCCATCAATCGAAGCCGTATTAGCGTGCTACTTGCCAACAAAGAAATGGATCAAACTTTAACAGTAACCCATACGCTGTGGGCTATGCTTGGGTTACTTCCGAAAAATGCAGTTCAGTTACCACACCGACATCAATCCGTCGCTTTGGATTTAATTTTAGATTGCGACCCAGGTTGCTATACCTTAGTCGGCTCAAAGCTGTCCGAAAAAGGAGAAATAATTAATCCAGCTCGCGTTGACTGGAAACCTTATTCGGCTTTTATAACTCCTCCAGGTTACTGGCATGCTCATTACAATGAATCCATGAGTGAAGCACATTTAATACCGCTACAAGATGCTGGGCTACAGACTTACTTAAGAGCTTTAGATATTCAATTTGTATTACCTAAATGATATTACGCACGAAGTAGATAAAACACCTCATTCCCATCGCTCCACGTTGTCTTTTATCGGGAATCTAGGAATAAGCCACTTAGTTCTACAGTTTAATAGCTAACTGCACCAACTCTGCTGTCGAACTTGCCGCAGGCATTGCACAGCATAATAAAATTTCATCTGCGGCTAAATCAACGGTGATCTCCTGCTGATAACTCACCTGCCCTTTGCTGAGTTTCGTTTTACACGCACCACATTGACCACTACGACAACCAAACTCTGGAGTAAGCCCATGTGCTTCAGAAAATTCTAATAAAGTGCCATCGCCTTTTGACCATGCTTGCTCTAGTTTGGATTCTGTAAAAGTGATAAGCGCTTCTTCTGCTATAGGAATTGATTCGACTACATTTTCATCACGCACTAATGACGCAGGCCCAAAGGCTTCGGCATAAATATGTTTATTTTCTACGCCCAATTCACGCAAACTATTATATTGCTCTTGCATAAAGCTATTTGGCCCACAAAGATAGGCATCACAAACACTCGTAAATAATAAGTTGTGCAGTATGGTTTTAGATAAACGACCTTTATATTGGTAATCAGTACCTACTATTAAATGCGCTTCAGGCTGACTTAATATCCAGACAACACGAATATTCCCTGATGCTTGCTCAGCTAGCGTATTCAATTCATTATAAAAAGCCCGCTGCTCATTATTCCGTGCCGAACAGATTAAGAGTATATTTGGCATAGTCCTTGTTCTAAAGCCCTCTTGCAAAGCATGTCTTACCATCGCTATCATCGGCGTAATACCTACGCCAGCCGCAATCAATAAAATTGGTTTGGCTAATGGACTTACCAAACGAAAAGCTCCCGTAGGTGGCTTTACTTGCAAGACATCGCCCACTTTAATTTTCTGGTGCATATAATTTGAAAACACACCTTCGGGTTTATCCGCTCCACCCAATTCGTGTTTAATACTAATTCGGATTAACTCTTCTTTCGGTGCGCTAGAGACGGTATAAGTTCTAATCTGTTCCTTGCCTTCTACATCAGACTTTAGGGTTAAAAATTGCCCTGCTTCAAAACTCGGCTTTTGATCCCTCGGGGCTTGCAGATAAAAGGATTTAATCAAACTACTTTCTTGCACCACGCTGACCACTTGATACGGCTGCCAAGTATTTTTTAGACGCTCTGCTTTTTTAGCCGCTTCAGCTTCTGACCAACTGCCTGTTAAGCGAGTATTAGGCGAATATTCTTGTAAATCCCAGCGTAATGGTAAGACATTCTTTAACCAGCGACCGTGATCTAATGTAAACGTCCACAGCCGTTCTGCGCCAGCAAAAAACTGAGTATCGGGCGAGTCCCACAGAATTTCTACCGTTCCTGTTAAGGTCAGTAAATGACCGTTTACAAAATCAATAAAGAGCAAACCTGCGCGTGGGTTTTCGACAAAATTACCCAAGGTATTAAAATGAAAATTACCTGTGTAATCAGGAATCGTTAAAGTTTTATGATCATCAATGCGAATAAACCCAGGCTTTCCGCCTCGATGAGACACATCAGCGCCCTCACTAGGCATATCACTGCCATTTACCACATAACTGGCGACAAAAAAGGTATCACTGTTTGCAATAAGTGACCGTGCTTGTTGATCAAATGCGGTGATGTTTTCCACTTCTTCAGCAGGCATCGTTGCAGCATCAACAAAATAATGCGCTCGTTGTTGAATATATTGCGGGCAATTACCAAAGGCTTGATCGATTGATAACACGATACCCTCCTCTGACACTTTATTAATATGCGCCGCTAAACGATTTCTTCGCCGTGTTTCTAACTCTATCCCTAATAAGCCCCATCGTTCGCCAATCGTCAGCGAATCATGCAATGGATCACCTGTCGCAGGTTTAACGTTGATCTGTAGATGTTTATCATCTAGCGCACGAATAAATCCTGCTGAATTAAATAAAATAGATGCCCAAGGCCAGCCCTCTGCATCGGCATGTCCCACAAAAATAAAAGGCAAGTGTGCGTAAAAATCTTGGTGTTGCTCAGGCATATAATCACGAATTACTTGTCGCCCAAAACGTTCCATTTTATTACGCACACCCAAGCGTTGTTGTAACTGTTGCTCCCCTTTATGAAAAGGCGATACGGTTTCATTTGAATCATGAATAGTCATTATTTCACTCCTTTTACGAAGTCACATAGGATGCGCTGAGGCACGAAGCGCATCTAGCAAACGATACGCTTCATACATCAAAATCCAAGCTATTTAATTAAGCCGCTAAACCGACTTTAGACGCTTGCATTGGCACAAACCCTGGGCTGTGCTCAATACGCTGTAACCATAATTTAATATTAGGGTAATCCTTCAACGAGACATCACCTTCCGGTGCATGCGCGATATATGCATAATTCGCTAGGTCAGCAATAGTGGGTGCATTACCAACTAACCACTCTTGCTCCGCTAAATGGGCCTCTAATATTTCAAACAAGTTATTAGCAGTCTGAATCGCTTTTAAATGGTCTAATTGAGCACCAAATAAATTAATCAATCGGGCGGTAGCAGGTCCATTAGCAATTGGCCCAGCCGCTACCGATAAAAAGCGTTGCACTTCAGCGGCCTGTGAGGGTTCAATCGGTAACCAAGTATGCTCTTGATCGTATTGACTGGCAAGATAGACCAAAATAGCATTGGAATCGGCCAGTGTTACTTTTCCATCTTCTAAAACGGGTACTTGACCAAAGGCATTTTTCTGTAAAAATTCCGCTTGTTTTTGTGCGCCAGTCATGAGATCCACATCAATAGATTCATAATCTAAATTTAGAATGGATAGCAAAAGTTCAACACGATGACAATGGCCTGATAAAGGGTGACGGTATAATTTAATAGTAGACATAAGTGTTCCTGTAAAAATAATGTTTAAAGTGTGGGGAGTTGATTAATATCAAATTCTTTGTTGCTAAGTAATTGTGCTAATTCAGTAAAACCTCCTATGGGTTCTTCATTAATGAAAATTTGTGGCACGGTTCTTTGGCCACTTTGTTTTAGTAGTTCTTGCGCTTGCTCACCGTCTTTTATCAAATCAACTTCTTGATAATCAATACGATGTTTTAATAATAAACTTTTGGCTGCGACACAATAACTACAGGCCGCGCTGGTTAATATCGTTAACTTCTTCATGGATTTTCCTTATACTGTCAATTCACGTTCAGAGTCGTTAATCGGACGATCATTAATACTAGCGATACGCCGTTGCATTAAACCGTTCGAGGCAAACTCCCACAGCTCATTGCCATAAGATAAATACCACTGCCCTGAATCGTCACGCCATTCATAACGAAAAGTCACCGCGAGTCGGTTATCCGTAAAACACCACAGTTCTTTTTTCAGCTGGTAATCCAGTTCCTTTGCCCATTTGCGCGTTAAAAACTCGATGATTTTTTCCCGCCCCGTAAAGATTTCTGCCCGATTACGCCATTCACAATCTAGCGTATAAGCACTGGCGACTTTTTCAGGATCTTTACTGTTCCAACCGTTTTCCGCCAGTTGTACTTTTTCAGTTGCGCTGGCTAAAGTAAAAGGCGGGACAGGTAAACGAACGCCTAACTCGGCACTCATACCCTCACCTCAAAGATTCGTATTGAAATAAATGCTGACATAATATTTATCCTACTAGTTAGTGACAAGTTAACTATTGCAGGAGTTGTGCCAAGTTAGGAAAATTAATTTAATTTGTT
>CBDVDU010000166.1:0-5808 GCA_965372825.1 uncultured Gammaproteobacteria bacterium
TCTCTAAATAAACCGTACGCACCAACTTAGTGAATAGCAAAATAGCTAAACTATAAATCAAAGTTGAACTCATATAGTCTGGGTAATATTTCGCTACACGGCCTGTATATTCTATAAGAGACATCTCCGGAAATTTACCGGAAAGCAGATAAAAGCTACCGTTTGAAATAAGAAATGCAATCGAACCTGCTCCGACTAAGTAAGCAAACTGACGACCTAGGTCGCTAGCATTCAATTCTGCATATTTTGCACTCCACCGTCCTGCAAAAAACATCACAGCATAAGTAGGTATTAAGAATACATAAGCCGGTGAAATACAATAATCACTGACCTGAAATTGGCTAATCGATACGTAATCCAATAACGCAGCTTCTGCTAATAACACAGCAAAGCTAGCTAGTCCTCCCGTAAAAATACCAGCTAAGTAAAAAGCAGCCAATGATGCATCCGGCAATGTTAGCGCACTACCAAAATGATCAGAACGTGTTAATGCCATTAATATGGCCAACGCAAAAATCGTTAAATTATTTTTATTCTGTTGTATCCAGTTCATATAAACCTCTTAAAGTGATGGTGCATAACGTACATTAAAGAAAACGGTAACGCCTGGCGTATTATAGCCTGCCACTGTTTGGTATTGAGTATTCAAAATATTGTTAACTGAACCTTGCAAGGTAAACTGTTCGTAGAATTCATATTCCGCTCTTAAGTCCCAAGTAACAAAACCATCAATACGTTTTGTATTAGCCAAATCATCAAAACGACGATCTTCATAATTTAGGGTTGTTCCAAAACTTGCTTCACCAAATTGTCGATCAATATCCAAGCGGAAAGTTTGCTGCGCACGCCTAGGTAAAACATTACCAAAGGTCTTCGCATCCATACTTTCTGGGTTTAAAGCACTATAATTTACTTGTATATCGAAATCATAAACTTGCCCGCCGAGCATAGCCTCTAAGCCCATAATCCGCGCTTGACTTATATTATTAGGGGCAAAAATTGAGCTATCATAAGCAATCAAATCATCAATATAAGTTAAGTACCCATTAATTGACCAGCGCCAGAAATCATGTTCGCCACTAACGCCTATCTCATAGCTCTCAGACTTTTCTGGATTTAAGTTGTCATTGCCATAGCCCGGATAATAAAGTTCATTAAATGTCGGAGCTTTAAACCCTGTACCATATGAAGCCGAAACTAAAATACCATTATCAAAGGCATAGCCCCATGAAGCATTCCACGTACTATTTTGACCAAACTGTTGATTGAAATCACTGCGATAAGCTAAGACAATTTGATTTTGCGCAAACTCACCTTGATACTGAATAAACACAGCGTGATTATAACGCTCAGTTTCTGCATAATCGGCATCACTCAGCACAGTATCATTTTGAAAATCATAGCCTAAAGACACTAAATGCTTAGGCGCTATGGTAAAATTATTCAGCGCAGAAAATGACATTCTATGGGTATCAAAAACGCCATTATTACTACCATCTAAATAATTAGTTGATTCATCACTACTTTCACCACCCGCTAAATCTATACGCCAAAAATCCAGCGCTTGTATGCTCGCTTTAGCACCATAAGTTAATTCTGTATATTTATCGGTATAATGCGGCTCACTGCTAGATGCTGGCGCTCCAAAAGCATCAAAGTTGCCATCATATTGATTATTTCCAGCACTATACAAAAGATGCCCCTCTAGTGTTAACCAATCAGTAAATTGATAACCAAGACGTGCTGCTGCTGCGTAATTTTCAAAGCCATCTCTGTCAGGTTCATATAAATCTTGGCGTGCGTTAAAGCCTTCGGTCTCTTCCTGACTGGCGCTCAAGCTATACCAAGCTTTATCATACTTTCCATTGACAGCGGCGCCAACTTTATAATGTCCATAAGTACCAACGCCAGCAGAGATTTCAGGACTAAATGCAGGCAAGGATGCTTCAGCATTTCGCGTATGGATATGAATAACACCTCCTATCGCATCAGCGCCATATAAACTAGATTTAGGCCCTCGAATTACCTCAATAGAATCAATTTGACTGATCGGTATATTTTGCCAAGCAGCGTTGCCTGACGTTGCAGAACCAATACGTACGCCATCAATCAATACTAAAACATGGTCAGATTCAGTACCGCGCATAAATACTGAGGTCTGTTTACCTAAGCCACCACTATTAGTAATATTAATTCCTGCAACGCCGCGTAAAGCCTGCGCGATACTATTCAGTTGTTTGCGCTCAATATCTTGTCGAGAAATAAGGGTACTAGAAACAAGTCTCGAATCTTGCTGACTACGGGTAGCCGTAACCGTTAAAGGGGGAAGTTCTTCTGAATTACCAGCAAGGACTGAAGTAGAAAGGGGGATCAATAATAAACGTGTGGCTATAAAAAGGTTGATCATAATTCCCTCTGCGCCGCCCGCGCAAAAAAGTGTAAATACACAGGGAGGAAATAGAAAACGAACAAACAGCAACAAAGGGCGATTCATTTCGTCCACAGCCCTCCGCTGCACCAAATAAATTTCCAGGCAGGTCTCCGGGCTCATAAGTATGGACTACTAAAATCATTACCTTCCCATGCAAAGCACAGTGGTTCTCGCTGATTTTAAACTTATTTACCGTTGCGGGGGCAGCGTTGGCATTGGCATAGAGCCGCACCAAACTTCCCTTTTAACCGTCAGGAGAGAGTGAACTTCCGTCAGGACCAGAAAATGAGCAGCCGATTCTACGTTAATAAGATAAAAAAGCAACTCATTCTCATTAACAACTAAATCAAGGAAAAATTAAGTATAGCAAGCTATAATACAAATATTAAATAACGCCTAACAGTGCTATAAAAACTGATAACTCAAACTATTTACCTATAACTATGCACGCTGACTGGATCGCTTACTTAACCACGCAAAACCTATCTGACCAATTACCTGCCAATGATCAAGCGATTATCGCGCCACTGAGTCATTTAGCCGTGTTATCAATAAGCGGTAAAGATGCCGCTACTTTTTTACAAGGGCAAACGACTTGTGACATTAAAGCTTTAGTTGATTCTGAGCCTAGACTAGGAGCTTATTGCAATGCAAAAGGTCGCACCATCAGTACTTTTATCGTCATCAAGTTACAAGAAACTTATCAGCTGATTTTAACGGTTGATTTACTTGATACTGTTAGAAAAAAACTACAGATGTATGTGCTACGTTCCGACGTACAATTAGCTGACTTAAGTGATGAGTTATGCATTATTGGTACGCACAATGTTGAGCTGACTGCGCAAGCGAACCTATATTCGTACCCGCAACTCGCTAATAGTTATTTATTTATCTCAGCGCCTGAACAAACACAACAATTCTGCACAGAATTGCAAACAAAGCAATCAGCACTCTTGATTGATGCTAATACTTGGCTAAACTTAGATATTCAAGCAGGTATCCCTTGGTTATATGCAGATACAAGCGAGAAATTTGTTCCGCAAATGCTTAATTTAGATAAATTAGAGGCGATTAGCTTTACTAAAGGTTGTTATACCGGACAAGAGATTGTTGCTCGCACGCATTATTTAGGGAAAAACAAACGCGCTATGTACAATGCTAGTTGCACTACCAAAGACATAATTCATAAAGGCTGTAGTATTTCAGACTCAGACAACCAAGAAGCCGAGATAGGCACAGTCATCTTATCCGCCAAACAGGATAACAACACTCAGTTATTGCTTGTTTTAAAAGACCAAGCCATAACAGCAAAAAATCTACAGCTTAATAATCAAAATCACGATAAAATTAGTCTTGTTTAAACGCAACTTGGACTTTCTCGGCGTAAGTTATTCCGCTAATCAAGCTAAGATTAGACATTAATCATATTTATAAGGCGGGCTTCAGTGCGTTTTTTTAGCAATGGCGGACTAAAGCCCGCCCTACCGTTTTTAGGCATCCTATGTTAAATGAAAAGCCATTATTCCTAAATGCGTTAAAACCATTCAATAATTAATCTACACAAAAATCACCATGCAATTTAAAAGTGTTAAAGATTTTCTGGTTCATGTACAAGCAGAAATAGATGCAAACCGCCTAATACTCCCCACTTTGCCTGATATCGCTTTAAAAGTTCGCGATCTTGTGTCTAAGGGCGACGCTTCAGCATCAGAATTATCTAATATGATCATTACTGATGCCGCTCTATCTGCCCGCCTAATACAAGTAGCTAATAGCCCTTTATACCGCGGTACAAAAGAAGTAAAAAACATACAAATGGCCGTCTCTAGGTTGGGTAACAACACTATTAAAACCTTAATTACCAGCCTTGTAATGCAACAGATGTTTACCCCAACCTCTAAATTACTAGAAACGGAGTTTAAGAAAAACTGGGAAGCGAGTGTCAATGTCTCTTCTATTTGTCGCGCACTAGTTACTTTTGCTCCTCATTTAAATCCCGACGAAGCTATGCTAGCAGGCTTAATTCATCAAATTGGAAAACTGCCTATTTTAATGCTTGCAGAAAATATCCCTGAATTCAGAGACAGTCCAACTCGGTTAGATAAATTACTGGAAAAAGCACATCCTCCTATTGGAAAAATCATTATGAATACTTGGTCTTTTCCTGATGAGCTTAAAGATGTCGCTTCTGAATATGTGAATTTTCAACGAGATTCTGGCCCTAAAGCAGACTATGTTGATGTCGTCCAAGTTGCATTTTTACAAAGCATCGCCGGCACCGACCACCCTGCATGCCGTGTTGACTGGTCTACTGTTAAAGCTTTTGACAAACTCGGCCTAGCACCTGATTCAGATATCCTAGAAATAGAAGGAATTTCTGAAGAAATTGAATTAGCCAACTCTATGATGTCATTCTAATGAATACTGAAACCGCACGACGTTTTAGACGTTTAGGCACACTCACCATTTTTGCTGTTTATTTTGTTATTTTAGTAGGCGGTATTGTGCGCGCCTCTGGCTCTGGCATGGGTTGCCCAGACTGGCCGACATGCTTTGGACAGCTTATCCCTCCTACTAGCGAAGCTGAATTACCTGAAAATTATCACGAAATCTATTCGGTCGGCTATGCTAATACCGATTTCAATGTCTTTAAAACGTGGACAGAGTATCTTAATCGCTTAACGGGTGTCACCATTGGTTTTCTGATTTTTTTAACGCTTTGGGCTTCCCGAGTGTATTTAAAAACAGATAAAGCCGTTTTTTATTTATCCTTATCCGTATTTTTACTGGTTGGCTTTCAAGGCTGGCTAGGCTCAGTGGTAGTGAAAACACACCTACACCCACTGATGATTACCGCGCATATGCTGTTAGCGTTATTTATTGTCGCGCTATTAATTTATGCCATTGCTCGATCACAAAATGACTCATTACGACAAATTGATATTAGCCAATTACCTAGTCGGTTTAAAACTGTTCTAACGGTGGCTATGGGTTTTACTTTAGTCCAAGTCGCTATGGGCACCCAAGTCAGAGAAGCAGTAGATTTAATTGCTGTACATCATAACTATATTGATCGTGAATACTGGCGTGACAGTTTCCCACTTATTTTTTATGTGCATCGCTCATTCTCAGCTATTATTTTATTTACTAATTTATGGCTAGCGTGGAAGATTTACCAGTCCGTAAGCAAAAATAACTTATTATTACGCCTAGCGTACTCCTTAGTTGGACTGATTATTACTGCGATTCTGGCAGGTGTCTCTTTAGATCGACTAGGTATGCCACCTGTTGCTCAACCCATTCATCTATTGATGGCAAATTTAATTTTTGGCATCCAATTTTTTATCTTTATCTGTATTAGTTATGCAGCTAAAAAA
>CBDVDU010000167.1:0-5782 GCA_965372825.1 uncultured Gammaproteobacteria bacterium
TTCCCGAAGTCTTTTATCGGGAATCTACGTTGAGCATAGATTCCTGCTAACAGCACACAGGAATGACGCACTGGAAAAACTGCCTGTACCCTTTAATAATAAGAAGTTACGGGAAGAGTAGATAAAGCTTTGATTTTATTCTCCTCACCCCAACCCTCTCCAGCAGGAGAGGGAGCCATCTTAACTTGTAACTTATTGTATTTAAATGTCAAAAAGTTGCGTAAATACCTATGCCCCTTGGGAAGGGGAATAGAGGGGGATCTATAAAAACATAGGTTATTGATATTATTTAGATTTTAATTACACTCAAACCTCCCCTAGCCCCTCCTTGATAAGGAGAGGGCTTATAGTGAATACTTTCACAGTCTCTACCAATCATAGCTCAAAGTCGCATAAAAATTCCTTCCTTGGCCGGGTAAATGCTCACCAATATCCGTACCATCATTAGTTGGGTTTCTATTCAATCCATTAAGGTGCACTCGATAAGCCTTATCCAGCAGGTTTTCAATACCAAAGCCTACCTCTAAGCCTTTCACATGCTTATATTGAGGGCGGTATTGCATACGTAAGTTCCAAAGTATATAACCGGGTGTAGGAGGTTCATCATTATATTCAGCTGTTTTAGTCTGTTTGCCATAACCGACCAACTCAGTTCCCGCTAGCCATTCTTCTGTATCATAGAATAAACTAATTTTTCCATTAACTGGCGCTATACGATATAAATTATCTGTAACATCAGTCCGTTGACCACGCACATAGCTAAGCAAAAAATCGGCACGCCAATCTTCAAGAAAACGGTAACCTGCTTCCATATCTACACCATACAATTGAGCATTAACATTGGTATATTCCAGAGTAGTCGAATCTATAGCGAGAGCTGCTTTATTTTGTGTTGGCGTTCCCTGAATATAATTATCGACATAGCGGTAAAAAGCTCTTGGTGTAAAATACACCGACTCACCTTGCCAATCAAAACCTAATTCAACTTGATAAGATGTTTCAGGCGTTAGATCTACATTACCAATATAATTCCGGCCATCAGCCAAACCACCTGTTGCATTCAGTGGCATCCATAAGTAACGCTCCTGATAGGATGGGGAACGTGTTTTTCTACCAAACCCTAATTCAAGAGCCATATCGGAACTTAGGTAGTAGGTTAAATCAGCGACGACATCGACATTGACATCATTTTTAAGTCGATCACTTGCATTAAAATCAGCGGCTAGCTTTGATCCTGGCTTACCAGGTTCAAAGGGAAGAGCACCTGTACCACCTACTGTACCAGCATTCATTTGAATCCAATTTAATCGGGTACCTAACTCAAAAGCCCAGTCCCTAGCTATATCTCCCGTCCATTCAGCAAAAAAACCATACCTATCTCGCGAGGCTTCATTAAAGTTATTTATTTTAAATGCGTCATTTGATGGGTTAGTAATCACAGCATTATGTTCAATATTATCGCCATCGACTCCTAGCAATAACCCCCCATCAAATAGCGGAATATTGAAAGTTGCTTTATAACCAAAACCTTCAGCCGTATTATCAGATACACGACGTTTGGGAGCAAGAACATCACCCCGTAAGCTAAAGTTATTCATCTGATGCTCAATATCCTGATAGCTAAACTCAGTGGTCACTGCATATTTATCAGCTATCAACCCATTGTAATTTAAATTCGTCACACCGCCTCTGGAATAAACAATATCCATCGGCAAAGAAGGCGTTCCTGATAAATGGGTGTCATTATAGTTATAACCAATATTAAACTGATGATCCTGATCATCAGTTTGAAAGCCATAGCCTACCGAGCCTACATTACGTTCATAACTGCTGTCTCTGTTGACTCCTTCGCTCCAAGCAAAACTATCGCCAGCTTCACGACTACCTCCCCCATGAATTTTATGGTTCTGGTTGGCAATATTAGCAAATAAACTCACATAATAACCAGTATTAACAGAGCTATACCCATTAGCCGTTCTACCAGAAAATAAAATATCATCATCTTCAGAAAATTCCCCGCTACGTGTCTTCTGGACTATATTTCCGCCCAGTGTTTCAATACCGCTACTGACTGAAGCAATACCGCGTTTGACACTCAACGTTTCAGTTAAAACCGCAGGAACATGACTTAAGGGCGCATCCATCGCATTCGCACAGGCCGATTTATAGGTCGTTCCATCAGTAATGACATTAACACGATCCCCAAAGAGCCCACGGTACTGTGCAATTCCAGATAAAGGACCATTTGAGTTTACATTCGCCCCCGGCACTTTATGTAACAAAACCGCTGCATCACTAACTCCACCACTATCAGGCTTTACCCCAACGGTGCCAGGGGTCAGAATTTCTCCTTCAATAAACATGGTCGGTAAAATTTCTTTATCTGCATCCTCTAGATCTAATGCATAAACGGGCATTGTCACACTTACTATAAGGCAGACAGATACGTTTTTTAAATGTCTTTTTTTCATATTAACTATTCCTTGTGCTGCAATAAACAACCCTAGATAGGTATTTATCTTGTTAGTCTAAAGGAATGTAACCCCAAATAAATTGATAAATATCAATTTACAATAGGCAAGAAAAACATTCTTAAGCATTGAAAATAATGGCTTATTTCTTGCTTTATACGAAATTTAGCCCAAAATATCGCATTTATTTTGAAATAATGTGTCATATGACAAAGTGAAAAATGTTAAATAACATTGTTTTATTAATTTTAGCTAATGCTATTTTCAAAATAAAATCGACAAACCGTCTAAATTAGTTTGAAACTAACTATAACAACCGCAATGATAGTCACCTAATGAAACTAACCTCAATCAAACAAGCGTGGGACGGGGTAGAGAAATGTAGACAGTGTCGTATTCGGGAATTAGCTTTATTCGCTGATTTACAAGAAAATGACTTTATGCAACTGCACTTGCCTATTACTGATTTAGAACTGCAAACTGGAGATAGCTTATACAAGGAAAATGAAGCCCCAAAGTTTGTCTATACAATTCGAACTGGTCTGGTAAAACTAGTTCGAATTTTGCCTAATGGTAGTTATCGAATAATACGCTTATTATGGCCTGGCGATCTTGCTGGTATCGAAGCTTTACATGGTATTACTTACTTGCATCGCGCCATTGCCTTGCAGAACACTGCTGTGTGTAAAATACCCGTAGAAGATATTGAACAATTAAATCGTAAGTCTCCACGCCTGTATAAACAATCAATAGCACACTGGCAGAGAGTACAAAAAGACACAGATATATGGATCGCTGAGTTATCTGTAGGTAGCTCAAAAAAGCGAGTTGCAAATTTATTACTTTATTTAAATCAACAAAGTCCCAATGACTATTTTTACTTGCCGAGACGCGAAGATATAGGAGCAATTTTAGCCATTACTACCGAAACTGCCAGCAGAATCATTGCCCAATTCAAGCGCCTTGGATATTTACAAACCGAGCGTCAAGGTGCCTATATTATTAAAAATAAACTTAAACAAATTTCTTAAACTATGAAACTACACCATCTATTATTCAGAGCTTTATTTATCACTCACTGCACCACCGTTACAGCAATCGAACAAACCTTAAGTACGCGACAGGATGAAGTTGCTCGTTTAGGTCAACAAGTGATGCCCTTTAACCTGGATCAGACCTTGCATATCTTTTCTAAAACCGAAGCAGGTGGTTTACAGCAAGTGATTGTAAAAGAGCCTTCAAACGACTCTCAAATCGCACTAATCCGTGAACATCTAAAGAAAATTTCCGAAGAATTCAATCAGGGTAATTTTGCTGATCCAACACGAATTCATGGCGAAGACATGCCTGGGCTATCAACATTACAAAATGCGGAACCTGGTACTATAAATATTCAATATCGTGAGCTAGCGGACGGTGCTGAAATCACTTATACAACTGACAACCCCGCTTTAATCAACGCCATTCACCTTTGGTTTGATGCGCAACTCAACGACCATGCACGGCATGCGACAATGCACCGCGCTCACCATATGCAACATAATAAATAGAAACTAAAAGCGCCCTCCCTGTTATGCATAGGTATCTACACAAGTCTAAAAGCCTTCTCCAAAGGGAGAAGGTTGGATGAGGGGGAAATAGATAAAGCCTTTATTTTATTCTCCTCACTCCCACCCTCTCCAACAGGAGAGGGTGTCACTTTGAGTAGCCTCTCATTAGTCACAGGAAAATGCCTATAAAAAATATCGTCATTCCCGAAGTTTTTTGTCGGGAATCTAAGCTAAGGAATGCACATTCAATAAGCTCCGAAACTGTAGGTTATGAAGCACTGCCAGTCCTTTGAGGACTGGCAGTGCTTTCGGATATTATTAAATTCTGATCCCTAAATGTGGATTCCTGCTAACAACATGCAGAAATGACGGGCAGAAAAATTGTCTATACCTCTTGATAACGAGAAGTTACCATTTTGACCTACAACTTATTGTATTTAAATATTAAACAGTTGTGTAAATACCTATGTCTGTTATGACATTTTTTTATTCAATAATGCTATGGATTTTGATTTTTAACTAACGACTAACATTATTCACTTTTGAAAATATGAAACACTTAGCAAATACCCTCGGCTTTATCGGCATCGGTTTAATGGGCGAACCCATGACCTTACGCTTATTAGCTGCCGGCCATACTGTCAACGTATGGAATCGAAGCCCAGAAAAACTACATGCCGTAACAGCAGCTGGAGCCAGAGCGTATAATAATATTGCTGACTTAGTAAAGCATTCAGATATTATTCTACTTTGCCTTGCTGATAGTCCGATCGTCGAGCAAATTGTCACTGAGCATATTATTGCCCACGGTAACAAAGACAAATTATTAATCGACCTCTCAAGCACCCATCCAGAAACAACCAAGCAACTAGCGCAACGCTTACAAGAAAGCTGCACAATGGACTGGGTTGATGCCCCTGTTTCAGGCGGCGTTGCTGGCGCAACTAATGGCACACTTGCCATTATGGCCGGCGGTTCAGAAAAATCCGTTAATATTGCCCGCCAAATATTAAAGCCACTCTATGCTCAACTAACCCATATGGGCGATGTTGGTAGTGGCCAAATAACTAAAGTTTGCAATCAAATGATTGTCAGCTGCAATGTATTGGTTATTGCCGAAATGATTGCCTTAGCCGAAAAGTCAGGCGTTGATGCCAGTAAAATTGCCAGTGCTTTAGCCGGAGGTTTTGCCGACTCCAAACCCTTACAAATTGTTGCCCCTGAAATGGCTAGCGCTAGCTTTACGCCCATAAAATGGCGAGTCAAAACCTTACTCAAAGACCTTAATATGGCCACTGATTTAGCTAAAACACACACTAGTTCCACTCCTATGTCAGCATTAGCTGAACAACTAATGCAATTACATGGCAGCCATGGCTTTTTAGAGCAAGACCCTTCTACTTTAATAAAGCTCTATAAACCAAACTAGGAGCCCTCACCTAGACGAAGTCAGAAATGAGCATGAAATACTTAAGTCAAGTGCAAGGGGCGCAGGTCTTTAGAATCTGTGAAAGTATTCCGAAATCAGGTGGAAAACTGCATTTTGGCAACGAACAATCAATTAGTTACAGTGTGTTTTTTGCTGTTTTCAGTCGTTTTGTTGAATACTTTCACAGTCTCTTTAGCCTGCCTGTTACAAAGCAGACTAAAGACCTGCGCCCCATTATCTCTAGATTATTCTTACACATGCCTATGCGATAATTCCTTACCTAAGCAGAGACTCCCAGTATCGGAAATACTTAAATCCCCCCTAAATATAGC
>CBDVDU010000168.1:0-5763 GCA_965372825.1 uncultured Gammaproteobacteria bacterium
CAAAGTGGACAAATTCAGGAAATAGGCTTTACTTTATATACTGAATTATTAGAGCGTGCGGTTAAGGCGTTAAAATCAGGCAAACAGCCTGGATTAGACGCGCCTATGCATGTCGGTACTGAAGTTGATTTGCAAACAGCGGCTTTAATTCCCGAAGATTATTTGCCTGATATTCATGCGCGATTAGTCTTATATAAGCGTATCGCAAGTACTGAAAGCAAAGAAGAATTAAGAGATTTGCAGATAGAAATGATTGATCGTTTTGGTTTACTGCCGGAGCAAGTGAAAGTTTTGTTTGCCATTACAGAGTTAAAGCAACAAGCCGATACGATAGGGGTGAAAAAAATAGATGCACATGCGGAAGGTGGGCGGATTATTTTCGGTGCTGAGCCTAAATTAAATATGCAGCAATTATTAATTTTGATACAAACACAGGCACAGGTTTATAAATTTGAAGGCGGCGATAAATTACGCTTTACTCAGAAATTCTCGACTACAGATGAAAAAGTGGCTTTTATTAGCGCCTTACTGCTCCAATTAACGGATGAAACCGCATGAGTATACGATTGAAGATACAGTTTTTTTTATTACTTTTTTGCTGTTATAGCTGGGCGTATGCAGATACGCGACTGTTTCAGGTCGAGCTAATTGTTTTTGAGCAAAGTGCGCCGACTACTGAATTGTTTGAGCAAACCGAAACAAAAATTGCGCCAGTAAAACGTTATTCCTCGGTGCGGTCAGGAACAAAAACGATGAATTCTAACTATAGTCGGCTGAGTAGAGCGGATAGTTATCGTCCCTTTTATTATGAATCGTGGCAGATACAAGCAAAAAGCAATCGAGTGAGTTTGCCTATTCATATTTCATCGCATGCACAGAATTTGGAGGGATGGATTAAAATTCAGCGTGGAAGTTTGTTGCATGTCGTGGCTGATTTAGAGTATTCGCCTTTGAATTCTGACGAGTCCGAAGGTTTAATTTATCGCATAGCAGAAAAAAGACGTGTATTACTTAATGAGGTACATTTTTTAGATCACCCTTATTTTGGTGCTTTGGTTAAAGTGTCGCCTGTTGAATAAAGGAGAATGTTAATGAGAGCTAAGAGAGTGTTGGGTTTGATGGTATTGCTATTAACGGCTTGCCAAAACGCGCCTGAAAAGCCAGATAATTTAATTGATTGTCCAGAAGCACGTAGTCCTATGTGTACTAAAATTTATAGGCCTGTTTGCGGTCAGGATAAAGAAGGGAAATTAAAAACATACGCGAGTGATTGCACAGCCTGTGCCAATGTGGACGTAGTAGGCTATCAGGAAGGTGCATGCACCGGAGAAACAAAATGAAACTAATGAAAAATATACTGTGGCTAATGTTGCTATTATTAAGTGCCTGTCAAAGTGCGCCTGAAAAGCATGTTGATGCGCTTGAAAATCGAACTGAGGCACCTGAAAAGCGCAGTGATTTAAGCTATTGTTCAGAGCCGCGCCCGCAAATCTGCACTATGATCTATAGACCTGTTTGTGGATTTGATAAAAATGATCAATCGAAAACTTATGCAAGTGATTGCACGGCGTGTAGTGATGCAGAGGTGGTTGCTTACCGAAAAGGTGAGTGTTTGAATTAGGCTTTGGTGTTACTCAGGATTGAGAGTATTGGTGGGAGGGGCTTTTAGCCGCGATTTTATGCAAGTCGCGGCTAAAAGCCCCGCCCACACATCTTAGGCTCACAAATAATCTTGGGTTATAAGTAGATTATTTTTGTTTAGCGAGTATTTGTTTTAGAAAAGGTAGCGTTAACTTGCGTTTTGCTATCAGTGTTTCTTGGTCTAATTGCTCAAGCAAATCCCATAAAGCAGGCAAGTCGCGCGCATAGTGTTTAGTTAAAAAATCTCCTATTTTCGGAGAAATTTCAAAGCCTAAGTATTTTGCTTTGCAGGTAAAGGCTGCGATTCGTTCAGCGTCAGATAATTCTTGTAGTTTGAGTGTTAAGCCCCAAGCCATGCGGGTTTTTAAGTCAGGTAGCTGGATCGGTAAAAAGTTAGGCGGTACATGTGCTGCCAGAATGAGATTATGGCCGTTGTCGCGGTGAAGGTTATAAAAATTAAATAGAGCGAGCTCCCACTCGCTGTTGCCTGCGCACTCTTCTAGGTTATCAATGCAAACTAGGTCGAATGACTCTAAGCCTTGCAAAATATCAGTTGAAGGTAATTTCTTTTGGTCTAGTGAAAGATAGAAGCTGCTGAGCTTCAGTTGATAGGCTTGTTGGCAGCAGGCTTGCAATAAATGCGTTTTACCTAAGCCTTCTTCACTCCAAATATAAAGTTGTTGTTCACCTTTTCCGCTGGCGCTATCCGTTAAGTGTTGGATGGCCTCATGATTACAGCCCGCATAGAAACTGCTAAAGGATTGCTCTGCTTTAAAGTCGAATTGTAAGGGCTGTTGTTTGGAGATCATTTCGCGTCTTTTCCTGACTGGCGTACAAATAGACTAGTTCCTAAAAATAGCAGTAGGCTGAAAGTCACTTCTAAAGAGGGTAATAAGCGCTCAGTTCTGACATAGGCTTCAATACTGCCGTGTATAAAGTACGGCATGCTGATATAAGCCATCCATGAACAGCTTTTTAAATTTCCTTTTAGAAATCCACGTAACACAAATAATAAAGGGCTGACAGTGATAATCAGTAGTAACGCGACCGGCAATTTTTCTGGTGGCGAGAGTACTGTATTCCATAACATCAACAGGATAAATAGGCTTAAATAGGCGAATAGGGCGATGGCGTAATAATGGCTAGCTTTCATGAGTTTTTTAATTTTAAAGCGGTCTTCGCTAAGCGAGCACCTAAAGCAAAGCAAAGTGTTTTCTCATCTTGGCTCAAGCTTTGTTGAATGTGGGCTACATGACTTGCACCGTAAGGCGTGCCACCTGATTTTGTTTCTCTTAATGCGTCTTGGCTACTGGGAATGCCTAACAAGATCATGCCGTGGTGTAATAGCGGTAGCATCATTGATAGTAATGTCGTTTCTTGGCCGCCATGCATACTTCCCGTCGAGGTAAATACGGCTGCAGGTTTATCGCTAAGTGAGCCGCTAAACCAAGCTTCGGTCGTGTTATCAATAAAATATTTTAGTGGCGCAGCCATATTGCCAAAATGCGTTGGGCTACCTAAAGCTAAACCATCGCAGCTCTTCAGATCATCTAAGGTGACATAAATAGAACCTGATGCGGGGATTTCATCTGCCGTTTTTTCACAAACGCTGGAAATATTCGGTACAGTACGCAACAGGGCTTCTGCATCGTTAATAGATTCAATGCCGCGAGCAATTTGTTGCGCCATTGCTTTAGTTGCCCCGTCACGGCTGTAATATAAAACCAGAATATTAACCATCGTATGAATTTTTAACTCTTTTGGTGAATGATATAAGTCATTAGACTTATAAAATCGCTAAAACACTTTCTGGCGGACGACCAATTGCCGCTTTGCCATTGGCTAAGACGATAGGGCGTTCAATTAATTTCGGTGTATTAACCATGCCGGCAATAAGTGCAGCTCGATCTAGGTCTGGGTTATCCATGCCTGTTTCTTTATATTCAGCTTCCTTCTTACGCATTAACTCGCGAGGTTGCATATCTAATAAAGTTAAAATATTATCTAGTTCGGTCGCAGTGGGTGGTGTTTTTAAATATTCGATCACTTCAGCTTGTACACCTTGTTCTTCTAATAATTGCAGGGTTTGACGTGATTTACTGCATCTTGGATTGTGGTAAATTTTTACGCTCATAACGGTATTTAGGCTGAAGTTGCAAAGCCTTATAATATCACTTTTCTAAACACGGCTTCTATGCTTTGTTGTATTAGCTAGGCTATATTATTAAATCAGCAGTAATTACTCAGCGTAAAATGATGGGGGCTGCTCTAAAGCCCTCTCCTGATGGAGAGGGTTGGGTGAGGAGAGGTTAAATTAAATTCTTTTTTCCGTATTCTTTTTGCTTTTAGACATAAAGAAAAAAGCATTTAGAAAAAGAGAATTATTTAATTTATCCTCTCCCAGGCCCTCCCCAGCAAGGGCATAGGCATCTACATAAGTCTAAAAGCCTTATCCAGAGGGAGAAGGATGGATAAAGGGAGTAAGAAAAGCCTTGATTTTATTCTCCTCACCCCAGCCCTCTCCAGCAGGAGAGGGAGCTGTTCTAGTTTGCAACTCATTGTATTTTAATGTCAGAAAGTTGTGTAGATACTTATGCTGCAAGGGAAGGCTTAAAAGCGAGCCTTGTTAATACAACATTGACGTAATAGTACTATGTTTTTAAATTACGCAGAGTAGTTACAGCCAGCAGTTTATTTTTGTAATATAAATAGATGCTCAGCATGATTAGGCTGCGAGTTAACATAAACAGTGTCAGAGCAAGCCATAAACCATGATTGCCCAAGTGTTGAGAAAAATACCAAGCCGGCAAAAAAACAATAAAAAGTGATAAGAGTATTGTGTCGCGCATTTGCTTGGATAGGGCAGCGCCAATAAATACACCATCCATCAGAAAGCTGATAAAAGAAATTAGGGGTAAAGCAATGACCCAAGGCATAAATTCGTAGGCTTGCTCGCGCACTGCGCTTAAATGCGTCAGGCTATTGATAATATCTTTGCCTGCATAGCTATAAAATAGCGTAAAGAGCAAAGCAATGACTAAAGACCAGAGTGCTGTTGTTTTTAGTGATTGCTGAAACAGACGTTTATTAGTTGAACCTAGGGCGCGCCCGATTAATGCCTCAGCAGCATGAGCAAGGCCATCAAGTGCATAAGCCATAAAAGTTTGAAAATTGAGCAAAACAGTATTAGCAGCTAGTATTGTGCCGCCTAGTTTTTCGCCTTGCACGGTAAAAAAACCAAAAGTAAATATCAGACATAAAGTGCGTATAAATAGATGGCTATTGATTAGTAGCATGGCTTTGATCTTATCGACTTGAAATATGAGAGGCCAAGATAGGGAGTGGTGGCTAGGTGGACTATTTTTGATCAGTAATAAGATTGCCAAAGCTAAGCCAATATATTCAGAGATAACCGAAGCCAGCGCTACGCCATCAGCATTCATTCCATAATAATTAACAAATAATAGATCTAAACCGATATTGCATAAGTTGGTAGTGATAACGATGGCAAGTGGGCTTTTGGTGTTTTGACAGCCTAAAAACCAACCTAAAATAACATATTGGCATAAAGTAGCTGGCGCGCTCCAAATACGAATAAAAAAATACTGCTGCGCTAAAAGCTCTAAATCTTTGTGACTATCAATCAAATAAAAACAGAGAGCAGCAATGGGTTTTTGCAGTAATAAAATACCTAGGGCAAGGCTGAAAGCAATAATCAGGGCGCGACATAGTATGGCTTTTAGTTCTAAAGGGTTATTGGCGCCAAACGCTTGTGAGCTAAGACTGGTAGTGCCCATACGTAAAAAACCGAAACTCCAGAAAAGAAAGCTAAAAATAAGCGTAGCAATGGCAACGGCCGCAAGAAATTGAGCACTGTCCAAGTGCCCCATTACCGCGGTATCGACTAAGCCTAGTAAGGGGGTAGAAATATTAGCAATGATCATAGGCAAGGCCAATTGCCATACTTGCCGGTGATTAAACGTGGTGTTTTTCAAAAGCGCAGAAGAAGGGGGGGGAGTATTGTAATAAAGGATTAATACCAAAATTATAGATGGCTAAACGCAGTCTACATTGAAAATCGTAGTTTAGGAATGACAATATCTTTATAGTTAGTTGTCACTA
>CBDVDU010000169.1:0-5729 GCA_965372825.1 uncultured Gammaproteobacteria bacterium
TGGGTTTCGCAAGAAAACGCTCTACCCATCCTACGTAAATACGTCAAATATAAATATTATGCGTACGTACTTAGAGACCCGCCTTTTATGTGTACCAAGACGTGTACAAAAAATCAACACTAAAAACAAATATTAAATTAATTCAACAACCTAACATAATACTCAATATTAAAGTACAGAATTATAGAGTAAGGAATCCATCATGAAAAAAGGCAAACTTTATATCATCTCAGCACCCTCTGGTGCTGGAAAAACCAGCTTAATTAAAAAGCTGGTCCCTATTACCGATAAACTTATGGTATCAGTATCGCATACCACACGAGCGCAACGTCCAAGCGAAGTTGATGGTATTGATTATTTCTTTACTTCAGAGGAACAGTTTAAAACACTGATCGAGCAACAAGCCTTTCTTGAGTACGCCCAAGTATTTGATAATTACTACGGCACTTCACAAAAATCCGTAGAAGACAGCTTGAAACAAGGCAATGATGTTATTTTAGAAATAGACTGGCAAGGCGCTGAACAAATTAGGTATATCTTATCGGATGCTATCTCTATTTTTATTCTACCTCCTTCAACAGAAGTTTTACGCGAACGCTTGCAAGGTCGTGGCCAAGATAGCAAAGCGGTAATTGATCGGCGCATGCAAGATGCCGTCACTGAAATGAGCCATTATGCAGAATATAATTATCTAGTCGTTAATGATGATTTCAGTCATGCACTCACTGAACTAAAATCTATTATTCTGGCCAATCGCTTAACTATAGAACATCAACAGCAGAACTTAAGTGGATTATTGATTGATTTGTTGAATTGAATGGGGCGAAAATAATTCGTTTTTAATCAAAGAATCCTATTCTTTTGTTTTACAAAAACTTTTTTCATGCTATAAAGACCGTGTCGAGTAAAAACTAATAAAAAAATTCGACATCAACTCAGGTTGATTAGCTTTCAACTTTTAACATTAAATCTAAAATAAAAGCTTACCATGAAAAACTTAAATAGTTTTTACATGGTTACTTCACAATAATAACAATAGGATTTTAAAAATGGCTGAAGAAAAAGTAAAAAAAGACAAGACTTATATTATCATTGTTGCTGTATGTGCATTTCTTGCGATTGGACTCGTTACAATCTTAAAAAGCAGGGAAACAGAGCACTTAAATTACAGCCAAGAGACTAGATCTGTACAACAAGAAGCTCAATTATTTGAAGGTCTAAAAAAATACGACAATAACTTTGAATAACTGAAAATAAAACATTCTCTGTTAACTTTCGTTAGCAGAGAATGTTTTTCATCACCAATCTTTCTTTTCGCATACACGCTCAAGCTCTATTTATTCCTTTACCTCAATCACCAAAGCATCCATTCCATTATCTGTTAAGCGAGATTTAATAGCGTCCACTGAGGCCATACGCTTATAAGGCCCCATCTTAACTCGATACCAAATCACTGATTTAACTGGCGCTTTTTCAATCTGCGGCGAGAACCCCATTAAGACTAGTTTGGCTTTTAAGCTGTCGGCATCTGTATATTTACGAAATGAACCCGCCTGCACTGAATACAGCGCGCCTTTCTTTTCTTTTCCAAGTCGCTCTTCCCGTTTACGGGTTTTTACTTCGTAGTCCGGTACGACAAATTCTGCTTCAGGCAAAACCTTATAAAAATCAAACTGAATTTCAGGTTTTGCAGTTGGTTTGGGCTTAACTTTTTTAGCAACTGGCGTTATCACTTTTAACGGTGCTGGTTTCACCTCTATTTTCTTAACTTCTTGCCTGATTGGTTTAGCTATCTTAATTGGCTTGCCAGTCTCTGGCTCAGCGGTTGAAGAAATGAGATGTAAGAAATAAGCAAAGACGCCCACCAGTACAACAACCAAAGCCCAGCGCCACGCTGATACTTTTTCAGTATTAACAGTCGATACAGGCTTTCTTGCACTGACTCTAGGCTTATTGGCTTTAACTGGCGACTTACGCTGACCTGAGTTTTTAGGAGGCATTTTTTTTACTTGGCCCCCTTTTCTAGGTAAGCCTGCTCGATTCTTATAGTCTTGAGCCATTACATTGCTTCCGGTGTATTAATCCTCAATAAGTTTAGCCCATTAGCTAAAACTTGTTTCACCGCACAACTTAAATTCAACCGCGCATTACGCACACCCGCATCATCAACAATAAATTGATGCGCGTTATAGTAGCTATGAAATTCTGCTGCTAACTCACGCAAATAGTTGACCAACAAATGTGGCTCATATTGCAAGGCGGCTTTTTCTAAAATTTCAGGATAACGTATTAAATTGCTCACCAAGCTAATTTCTTGAGGCTCAACCAATCGATCCAAACTCTCATCACCTAAAGCAATATCACGCGCCAAGCCTTTTTCATCAAGCTGTCTTAACACACTACAAACCCGCGCATGTGCATACTGCACATAAAAAACAGGGTTTTCGTTAGTTTTAGAAGTAGCCAGTTTTAAGTCAAAATCCATATGTTGCTCAGATTTACGCATCACATAGAAAAAACGCGCTGCATCTTGCCCCACTTCGTTACGTAACTGGCGCAAGGTCACAAAAGAGCCTGAACGTGTGGACATTTGCACTTGCTCATCACCGCGGTACAGCACAGCAAACTGAACCAATAAAACGGTTAATTTTTCAGTATCAGCACCTAAAGCCTGCATTGCCGCTCTAACACGCGGAATATAGCCGTGATGATCTGCACCCCAAATATTAATAATCTGATCAAAGCCACGATCCAGTTTATTCATATGATAAGCAATATCCGAGGCAAAATAAGTGCCTTGCCCGTTTTCTCGAACAACGACGCGATCTTTCTCATCACCTAATTTACTCGAAGCAAACCAAGTCGCTCCATCTTTTACATATAAATGACCTTCTGCATCTAAACGCTTAAGCGCTTCATCTATAGAGCCATCATCCATTAATTGACGCTCAGAAAACCACTTTTGATAATTAATGCCGAATTCACCTAAATCTTGGCGTATATCCGCTAAAATCTCATTTAACCCTGATTGAAAAACAGATCGATATTCTTTAGCGCCTAGCAAGGTTTTTGCGCGCTCAATCAGAGCATCAATATGCTCATCTTTATTGCCACCTTCCGGCTCATCGGCAGGAATATCTTCGAACACCAAATCAATAGGATGACGATATTCATTACCCGCTTGGCGATGTAAGTTAGCCGCTATATCACGAATATAATCACCACGATAAGCATTACTCGGAAAAGTAAGGACTTCACCGCACTCTTCAAGATAACGCAACCAAATGCTCGCGGCTAAAATGTCCATTTGACGACCTGCATCATTGACATAATACTCACGGTGCACATCAAAACCGACAGCCACAAGTAAATCAGCGACAGCGGAACCATATGCAGCACCACGTCCATGACCTACATGCAAAGGCCCTGTTGGGTTGGCAGAAACAAATTCAACTTGAACTTTTTTACCCGCACCAACCTGACTTAAGCCAAACTGCTCGCCTTGTTCATGAATTTTGCTGATGATTTGATATTGTGCTTTCGGATCAATAAAAAAATTGATAAACCCAGGACCGGCGATTTCAACTTTAATAACCGCTGGGTCGGCTGGTAACAGCTCGACGATTTTTTCCGCTAATTGGCGCGGATTCATTTTGGCTGGTTTAGCCAACATTAAGGATAAATTAGACGCAAAGTCACCATGTAGCTGGTCTCTCGCACGCTCAATATTGATTTTTGGATTTAGCTCTTGCTCTAAAAGACCCTGTGTTTTTAATGCCGTAACAGCGTCTAATAAGAGAGACTCTAACTTTTGTTTCATGCGTTTAGCTTGTAAGGGTGAGTTTGAAAAAACCCCCCATTATCCCTGAAAACGAGACTAGGTGAAAGCACTAAGAAATAGGAATGAAACAATAACAAGTAGGTCGGCACTTTAGCCCATGGAATTAAGGAGTGCACATTCAATAACCTCCGAAACTTTAGGTTATGAAGCACTGTCAGTCCTCAAAGGACTGGCAGTGCTTTCGGGTATTATTGAATTTTGATTCCTAAGCGTCTAAACGCGAGCTAAAGCGCCACCCTACTACTTGCGAATACGAAGCATTCGGAAATAAAACTAATTAGCTGCTAAAGAAAATTCTTGCTTGCGCCCTTCCTGTCCATGCTGATTAATCGCTAACTTTGCTTGTTCCTGTAATTGTGTGTCAGCGAATATCTGGGTTGCTCTAACAGGAACAGTCAGCGCGCGATGAAAATACTTAATTGCTTGCTCCTGTTTACCTTGCGTAACAAGAAAATCCGCATAATAAAAATTAGCATCGATGGCATTGGCATTGATAGTCAATGCTTTTTCTAATAGCTGCTGCGCCTTGCCATTATCACCATAAGCAATAGGCCAAGCAGGAACCATATAGTAAAGTGTTCCTAAAGTAACAAATGCCGCACCATCTAATGCTTTAGGATTAAGCTCAATCGCTTGCACTAAAAGATCTTTAGCCTCATGAATTGCCTCTAAAGCGCTAAAAGCGTCAACATTCTCTGCATTACTGGCAACAATAATTGCTTGCAGAATAATAAACTCCGCTTGCTTTGGATGCTGTGCCTGTAAATCAGTCACTTCACTTAATAAGTATTTAAACTCTTTATTTTGTTGTTCTCTAGCAACACTATAATGAATGCGCGCCCATTCTGATTCTATATGCTGTACAGCAGGCGCTAAATCATATGCCCAGACTGAAGCAGGCATTAAATTAAAAATAAAGACTAAGAAAAAAGCAACTATTTGTTTCATGAGTAACAATATAGTTGCTTATTATCATTTTTGCAACAAATGTTGCAAAAATGATACGACTACCAAGTTGTATACGGTTTTTTAGATAACTGATTATTGTAATAACGTATATCTTCTGTCACGTCCTCACCTACCCAGTTCGGCTTATCAAAAGCCTCATCCACAGCAGATAGTTCAATTTCAGCCACAATTAAGCCGGCATTCTCGCCCTCAAACTCATCAATTTCCCAAGTGTGTTGCTTAATAACCACAAGGTGCCGTATTTTTTCTACCAAAGGCTTATGGCATAAGGTCGTTAATAACTCATGCGCATCAGCTAATGGAATATCATATTCATATTCCTGGCGCTGCGAACCTATCGTAGCGCTTTTAATATTAAGCTTCGCAGTATCATCACTTACTCTAACCCTTACCGAGCTATGCTCATCACTATTCAAGTAACCTTGTCGATAGTTAATCGACTTAGACACCGAAGCGCGCCAGCTATCATTTGCCAGTAAAAACTTACGTTCTATTTCAATTGCCATTTACTCTGTATTCCTTAATTGTAACCATTAGGGTTTTGACTTTGCCAGCGCCAAGTATCTTCAACCATATCGTCTAAATTCTTTTCAGTTTTCCAATTCAATTCACGTAGCGCCAAACTCGGATCTGCATAATTTTCTGCCACATCGCCGGTACGACGCTCGACGATTTTATAATGAATGGTTTTCCCTGTTACTCGCTCGAAAGCAGCAATAATCTGCAAAACACTATAGCCTCTACCCGCACCGAGATTATAAGCTTTACAGCCTATATTAAGTGATGAATCGTCTAAAGCCTTAAGCGCAGCCAAGTGCCCTTTCACCAAATCAACCACATGAATATAATCCCGTACCCCAGTACCATCCACGGTAGGGTAATCACCGCCAAATACAGATAATTGCTCCAACTTACCCAC
>CBDVDU010000170.1:0-5720 GCA_965372825.1 uncultured Gammaproteobacteria bacterium
ATTTATTCTCACTGTTCGGCAAACCCGCACTTACAAATGAAACCTATTCAACCTAACTCAAACAGATTTCTAAGCGAGAAATCCTAAACGCTAGGCAAAAAAATGCCCCGGTAAAACCGAGGCATTTTTCCAAACAGTTACAGCGTATAAATTATACTTTGTTAGCTGCGAACGGATGTTTTGCAGTAGATTTTTGAGCAACAACGTCAGCAGCAGTTGGAGTTCCAGCTACAGCATGTTTGATAGATGCTTTAACAGCATCATAGTTGTTTTTCTCAATAGCTGCATCATCTTCTGCTAACCAGTGAATGAAAACACCAACAGAAATGAATATATCATCAGCTTCATCAGCAGGGATAGTTCCATCTTCAACACAATCAGCAACAGCCATTGCAACACCACGTTGTGCAGGGCCGAACATTTGAACTGCTTGCTTAGAACCTTTGATTGTTACTTTGTTGAACATAACAGTTGCAGGCTTAACCATAAGGTTAGGAGCAACAACAGCTAGAAGGCTAGAAAAACCATCTTTGTTGTTTGTTAAGCAATTTGCGAAAGCAGACTCAGCAGCTGAACCGCGAGGCCCCATCATTAAGTCAATGTGAGCAACTTCGTTTCCGTCGCCGTTTAAAGATTCACCTACGCGTAAGTTGTTGATTTTAGCCATGCTACTTTTATCCTCAGAAAAAAATGAAAAAACTTTATCTAAAATTGACATTAAAAATGTCCTCAAATAATACTATTTATTGGATGACAATAACCCATAAACCAAACAAACAGCCTTCTTTAACCTAGCAATTGCTGTAACTGTACAGTTAAAACGGTTACTACGGTTAAATCAGCAGTTGTCCCTGGATTAATTCCGGCTAACTTGAACTTAGCATCTATTATTTTCAAATAGTCTACTAATTGCTCAGGTTCTCCAGCTTTAGATAACTTATCGTCAACTAAAGCCATCGTATCCATCACCATCCTAGTGTAGATATTGCCGTACTTTCGCTCAATATGACTATCAGGATATTTAGCCAACATTGCGCTAAACACCGCAACAGCAGACCAACCTGCATCACCCCATCGATTGAGTGCTGAATTATACCTTAAAACTAAAAAATCAAAAACATCTTTATAATTTGTTGTGAACTGTAACGCTATTCTATCTTTCTCACTGGCGATTTGCATTGCTTGAGTCAGCGTCACCTCTGGCTTTTGCGCTACATCCTGCTGTTTTGACTCACCTAAGCCGCCAGGGGCAGCTAATGCGATAGCACGAAAAACCCATTCTGCATCAGTTACTGTCGTATTCGCTAGAATTTCTGCAAGCTGCACTCTTAATTCATCGGCAGTTTGTGCCTTTTGCGCGGCCATTAGTAAAGGAGCACTTAACAAAATGATACCTAAATTAGTATTACAACCAACCGCGTCACGGGTCGCCTTAACCGCATAATAAATTCGCTCACCCAAGCTATAGCTTATATCGCTAATAGGTGCGGCACTTTGCTCGGCACTAACACGAAAATCTTCGACCGTCATATCATGACCATCAGCATAAACACTGACATTTCCGGGTTTAAAAGCCTGCAATTCAACTTCACAAGCATATTGATAGGCAGTGCTTAATTGTTGTTGACTCAACATACCGCTTCGACCCCCTGCTCTTGCAACTGACAGTAATTAAGCAGATCATCGACTAAAATCTCTGCCACACTAACATCACAAACACTTTCCAACCCTTTCCAAGCAGGGATACTATTAACTTCAATAATTTTATAACCACCTTCGCGGGTACAAATAATATCTACGCCGGCATAATTCATCTGCAATGCTGCGGTTGCTTTTATTGCTAGTTCAGCCATCGCATCATCTAATGGTATCGCTTCACATGATGCTCCTCGCGCAACATTATTTAGCCAATGAATACCGCGCCGCTGCATCCCCGCAATGGCCTTGCCATTAACCACAAAGACACGCCAATCAGAATAACCTTCACCCGCACAGGGCACAAAACGCTGCAAATAATAAACCCCCTGACTGTGCGCTAGCCAAAATAAATCGGTCATTTTCTCAATCCGGCGGATGCCCTCACCTTGCGAACCAAAAATAGGCTTACTAATCAACTTATGCCCCTGGCTTAATTCTCGCTCAGCAACCTCTAGTGCTTGAGCCCTATCCCTTAGCACCCAAGTCTGCGGTGTTGGCAATTGATGCTGCTGCAATAAAAAACTGGTCATTCCCTTATCGACACTACGCTCTATCGCATGCCCATCATTATAAACAGGGATGCCCATTATTTTCAGCGCATGCAAAATATCCAGATAAAGCACCACTTCAGTCAAAGAACCACCCGGCACACCGCGCACAAAAACAGCATCCGGCAAAGCCAGCTCAAAGCCAGGAATATAAAGCGGCAAAGCCCCCTCTTCGACAACAATGCGACATTCAGTCAATGACACATATTCAGCCACATAACCACGAGCAGCAAAGGCTAATCTTAATTGTTTACCGTGCCAGCCCGGATCATCGGTAAATATTGCTATTCGTCCCACTATATAGTTAAAACCTGTAAAATAGTAAATCAAACATTATACCGCTAATCAAAATTCGTCTCTTATAAGAGTTTACGGTTTTTATTAAATGGCATATTTTAAGAAGCGAGGGTTTAATAAAACCCAAAAGTATGACACAGGATTTTGGTTTCACGGGTGCGTTAGGAAAACAAGCGCATAGCCAGCTACGCAACTGTTTTTCTAGCGCGACTGTGGAGTCAAAAGACAAGACAGACTTGGGTATTATTGAATTCTCGCGCCTAATAACCTAGTATTCTAGTATACTATAGCCAAAATCAATTCGGTTCTAACATCATGACAGCATCTGAAAACGTACATTTACACGAAATCAATAAATTTGGCGCACAAGCGGAACGCTGGTGGGATAGAAATGGGGAGTTCAAAACTCTGCATGACGTTAATCCGCTACGCATAAATTTCATCCAAAAATTCATCAGCCCACAAAACATGCGCATCGTTGATGTAGGCTGTGGCGGCGGCATATTAACCGAAGGCTTAGCTAAAAAAGGCGCAGACATGCTCGGTATTGATTTAAGTGAAGACTTAATTGATATTGCAGATTTACATGGCTTAGAGTCAGGCGTAAAAACTAATTACAAAAAAATTAGTGCTGAAGCATTAGCTGAAGCAGAGCCAGCTAGCTTTGATCATGTGGTCTGCATGGAAATGCTAGAGCATGTTCCTGAGCCAGGATCAGTGATTGCGGCTTGTGCAAAAATGGTTAAACCAGGCGGCTATGTTTTTTTCTCGACTTTAAACCGTAAACCTAAAGCTTATTTATTAGCGATTGTTGCAGCTGAGCATATTTTAAAAATGCTTCCTGCTGGTACGCATGATTATAAAACTTTTATCAAGCCGTCTGAACTTAGCCAATCTGCACGCGATGCTGGCTTAGAACTACAAGACATGATTGGTATTCACTACAATCCTTTAACTAAAAACTTTAGCTTAAGTGATGATATTGATATTAATTATATAGCGGCTTTTAAGCGCCCTGAATAATTCTATGAACAACTCGTTTAGCTTATCTTGTGTACTGTTTGATTTGGATGGCACCCTACTTAATACTGCGCCTGATTTAACTGTAGCTCTAAACAAAGCGCTAGAGAATTTCCAATTCCCTAGCGTCTCTGTTGCCGCTATTACACCGTATATTTCTTATGGTGCGGCAGTGATGATCGAACAGTCAATAGAACAAGCAGTCTCTGACAGCTTAAAAGCAGAGATTTTAGAGTGGCTATTAAACTACTACGAAGGTCATATCGCGGATCACACTCATCTATACCCCGGCATGTCTGAGTTACTAGCTAATCTTGAAGAAAGAGACATCCCTTGGGGAATCGTGACTAATAAGCGCGAACGCATGACTCACCCATTAATGAATGCATTAGACCTAACTCAGCGTGCTGCATCCATTATTTGCGGCGACACAACAGCTCATAGCAAGCCGCATCCCGAGCCTATGCTGACCGCTTGCCAACAAATACAAGTTATTCCTGAAGAGTGTCTTTATATTGGTGATGCCGCACACGACATTAGCGCGGGCAAAGCAGCTAATATGAAAACACTAGCAGCAACCTACGGTTATTTAAGGTCTGATGATCAACCACAAGACTGGGGAGCTGATGCTTTAGTACATCACCCCGATGAAATTTCACACTGGATAAAAAATCATACGCATGCCTTTAACTAAGCAAACCATTCTTATTACGGGTGCGGGAGGTGGCTTAGGTAGCACTGCGGCACTTGCGTTGGCCCAACAAGGCGCAACGATTATTTTATTAGATAAAAGCATCCCTAAACTAGAAAAAGTTTATGATGCCATCATTGCTACGAATGCACCTACTCCTATCATATATCCGTTTGATTTAGCGGGTGCTTCGGAAGTTCAATACCATGAATTAGCTACAGCCATTGAGCAAAAATATGACCATTTAAACGGTGTATTACACTCCGCAGCCGAATTAAATGCCTTTACCCCTATGTCTATTCATGACACTTTCTCCTGGGGACACACCATCAACGTTAATTTAAATGCTCCATTTTTATTAACTCAAGTGCTGTTACCGTTATTACAAAAAGCCGAACATGCTTCGATTGTTTTCACTGGTGACTCTTTTACTCGTGAACCTAAAGCCTATTTAGGTGCTTATGGCGTATCCAAAATTGCACTAGACGGCTATGCAAAAATTTTAGCGGAAGAACTTGAAGACGCAGGAAAAATTAGAGTGAATACTTTAATTCCCGGCCCTGTTGATTCGCCATTACGCAAAAAATCCTTCCCTGCCGAAGATAAACATAAACTGCCCACTATGGCTGAAATAACTCCAGCTTATCTGTATTTATTCAGCAACAAAAGCATCGGCACGACAGGGCAAACTATTGATGCTCGAACCTTTAAACTATAGCAAATACGACAATGTCTGAAAGAGAAATTATTATCTTAACGCGTGATGTAAACGTTGTTCTTATCCCTGATGGAAACCATGGCACTCTTAGCAAAGGCAAAGAAGTGACCATACACCAAGCCCTAGGTAATAACTATACCGTTGTCACCGAACACGGCCATATGGTTAGAATTTCCAGCACCGATGCAGATGCCCTTGGAAAAGAAGTTCATGAACTCCATACTTTAGTCTCAGAAGACAGTGCTGTAGCGGTAGAAAAGAACTGCTGGGAGGTCATGAAAACCGTTTATGACCCTGAAATACCCGTTAATATCGTTGATTTAGGGCTCGTTTATAACTGCAACGTCGAAAGCGTCGCTGAAGGCGAAAATGACGTACACATTATGATGACCCTAACTGCACCTGGCTGCGGCATGGGGCCTGTTATTCAGGGTGATGTAGAAAAAGCAGTCCGCGCATTACCCGGTGTAAAATCCGTTAATGTCGAAATCGTATTAGACCCGCCTTGGTCTCGCGACATGATGTCTGAAGTCGCCCAAGTACAACTCGGTCTTTTTTAAATCGAATAAAACTGTAGGGCGTGGCTTTAGCCCGCCTTTAACGTCGACGCTAAATATTGGCAGACTAAAGCCCCGTACCAATGCTCTTTGACTTAAGAATAAACGCCTCCTCCAGAGACAGAAGGCTGGGATCAGGGACTTATAAATGCATGATTTTATTCTCCTCACCCAACCCTCTCCAACAAGAG
>CBDVDU010000171.1:0-5693 GCA_965372825.1 uncultured Gammaproteobacteria bacterium
TCAATAAACAGATTCCCGATTAAACACTTCGGGAATGACGATATTTTTATGAGAGTCTGTGAACAATTACTATTGAAATGCTTGATGACTATGATTATTTAATGAATCGTTTTTTCTTCTTTTACGAATGAAGCAGTCATTTCATTAAGCCTTTCCAATGCCTCGTCACGCAACTGTAAAACTTGCTCTGGTACAGGATCATCTCTATTTAACGTCCATTCCTTTATATAGTTAAGCCAGAACTCTGCTTCCTCTTCCAAAATAAATTTGTACATTATCCACTCCAGTTTTTAAACTTGAGTTTAGTGTACCGAGTCCACCCACTTTTCTCTTGTCCTGCTGAGCCAACCTATTGACCAAACTTCACTTATTCAGCACAATACATTTAAACGCAATAAACATTAGACGGATCGCACGATGTCATTAACTAATAATGCTGGGGTTTTAAATACACTATGGAAAGTGATTGAGTCTTACGGGCAAAACCCAGAACCTTTATTTAAAAAACTGAATTTAGATTTAAAGTTAGCCGAAGACCCCAATGCACGCCTTCCCTATGCTAAAGTTGAAAGACTTTGGCAAGAGGCCATTGCTTTACTTTCTGACCCTAATATTGGCTTTAAAGCTGCTGAACTTTGGCATCCATCTTCTGCTGGCGCATTAAGTTATGCCTGGTTAACAAGTGCAAGTTTAAGAGATGCTTTTGGACGACTAGTACGCTACATACGAGTAACAACGGATGCGATAGAATGTCATATTGAGGAATCAGAACATGATTTTTCAATTTTTCATGCCTTTACTGCTGATGTCGCCTACATTCCTGAATTAGTAGATTTTCATTTGGCAACGATAATGAATTTATGCCGGAAAAACTATGGAGCGTCCTTAAATCCGGTTACGGTGAATTTAAGCCGCTCAACCCCTGAAGACAGTGGAGCCTATTTCGCTTTTTTTCGTTGTCCCGTACATTTTGATAGCCCCCAAAATTCCCTTACTTTTACCAAAAAAGTAATTGATAAGAGACTTGGCTCAAGTAATCCAATGCTAGCCCAATTACATGATCAATTTATGATTAAGTATTTGGCTAATTTAGATGCAGATAATGTTATTGAACGTATAAAGTCCATTATCATTGAGCAATTGCCCTCAGGTAATGTTACTGATAACAGTGTAGCTAACGCGCTGAATATGTCGCGCCGGACTATTCACCGCCGGCTGCAACAGGAAGGAACAACGTTTCGCATTATTTTGAATGAGGTAAGGAGTGAACTTGCAGATCAATATATTCAAGATAGCAGTTTGAATCTGAATGAAATTTCTTACCTATTAGGATTTTCAGAAATGAGTTCTTTTTCTAGGGCATTTAAGCGCTGGACAGGTGACTCTCCTAGCTCTTACCGCTAGTGTTACCCTTGAATTTTCTAATACCTTGCTTGAATATTAACTAATTCTAATGATTTAATCTAAGAGCAAGGTATAATACGCAGAGAATCACTAAATGAGTTTGTTATTCTTCTGTCATTGAATATGCTAAATGGCAGATGATTTTATTTTTTACAGCATGGAGATTGTACAATGAAGAAAATTATCGCGGGTTTAGCGCTGTCATTAATCACTTCCGTTTCATATGCTGAAACTTTTAGCTGTACTACTTATAGTGATGGAAAGGCTGCTGAAGAAAAGCAAAAAGTTAATGCCAGTAAAAAAGCAGTTGCTGAGTCTAAAGCCGCTTCTCGCTTAAAAAAAGCAGGCATTAAATTTGATTACGTTGACTGCAAGTAAACCAAGACTAAGCAAAATATAAAATAGCGAACGTAAAATTTTCTATATTTTTACGTTACGCTATTTTTCTAATACAAAAACTATCCAGCAATTTATCATAAGGATAACTATTCAACCTGTAAGTGTCCAACTTACTTATCTGCCGGCAAAATCTACTATATACTGATCAGCCTTTAATATAGAGAGTAGCTGCGTGTCTGATTTATTGCAACTTGTCCAACATCTACATATCCCAACTAGCTCGCAAGAACTATTACAAGCTCAACGCTTATTTCACGGCCGTGGACATGCGTATGACGACTTACATCATGTCACTATAGACTGGTTACCTCCGGTTGCTTTGATTACTTTATTTGCCCCTGAAACGAAAACTGACATTGCAGCATTAGCTGATTATTTGCTAACTCAACTACCTAGCTGTAAAAGTGTTCAAGTTCAGCACCGGCATAAATTGTCGGGACCAATTGATATTGTTCGCGGTGAAACGGTTACACGACTGGCTATCACGGAAAATGATTTACAATTTAATCTATCTTTAGGTCAATCGCGCAACACCGGTTTATTTCTGGATATGCAGAATGGACGGCGCTGGGTTCAAGAGCATGCTCAAGATAAACGCGTGCTCAATTTGTTTGCTTATACCTGCGGTTTTTCAGTTGCCGCTATTGCTGGTAATGCCCAGTCTGTTTTGAATGTTGATATGAGTAGTGCCGCGCTGAATGTAGGGAGAGAGAATCACCGTTTAAATCAGCAGTCATTAGCTCAAGTCCGCTTTGAAAAACTGGATATTTTTAAATCCTTCAGTCGTTTTAAAAAACGCGGCCCTTTTGATCTATTAATATGCGATCCACCGACATTACAAAAAGGCAGTGTCGATATTATTCGTGATTACCCAAAGATATTACGCCGACTTGATCAATTTATGGCACCAAACGCGACTTTGATGCTGTGTTTAAACGCGCCAGAACTAAAGCGTGATTTCTTACTTAAATATATGGCTGAATTAGCGCCAACTTACCGTTATATCGAAGAAATTAAGCCACCTGAGGTTTATGTTGAAGCCGAGGATAAAGGCTTGAAAGTTTTATGCTTTAAGAATGGCTAAATGCGCTAACGAGTTATGTTGCTTGTTATTAGTCAAAGCCCGTATTACGCAGGCTTCAGTTTTAATCATAAAATGGACTTTAAGGAATGCACATTTTATAAAATCCGAAACTTTATGTCATGTAGCACTGCCAGTCCTCTGAGAACTGGCAGTGCTTTCGGATATTATTGGATTTTTATTCCTAATCAGATTTTTCTGTCTCCATATACTGTTTCGTCACTCTAAAAATAACAGGACTTAATAAAACCAATGCAATCAGATTGGGAATAGCCATAAGTCCATTGAGAATATCTGCAAACAGCCAGACGAGTGTCAATTTACTCATAGCACCGACCGGAATTGCACATAACCAGAGGAAACGATAAGGCCATATCACTTTAGTGCCAAATAAATATTCAGCGCATCGCTCACCATAATAGCTCCAGCCTAAAATAGTGGTAAAAGCAAAAATCACCAAACCAAAAACCACTACATAACTGCCTATGCTAGGTAAGCTGGTTGCAAAAGCTAAGCTAGATAATGCCGCGCCATTCTCACCACTAGACCAAGCGCCACTCAAAATAATAACTAAAGCGGTCATAGTACAGACTAAAATAGTGTCGATAAACGTGCCCAACATAGCAATCATACCTTGATGCACCGGGTTATTTGTTTTTGCCGCTGCATGGGCAATCGGCGCACTACCTAACCCAGCTTCATTAGAAAAAACACCGCGTGCCACACCAAAACGTATAGCCGCCCAAACCGCTGCTCCGGTAAATCCACCTACCGCAGCCGTTCCTGTAAACGCACTTTGAATAATTAACGCTAACGCTTCAGGAATTTTCTGAAAATGAGAGAAAATAACCCATAAAGCACAAGCAATATAAGCTATTGCCATAATCGGCACTAAGCTGGCGGCCACTTCGGCAATTCGGTGAATTCCCCCCAAAATAACTACAGCACTCAGCAAAGTTAAAACTATCGCGGTATATAAAGTCGGAATATTAAACAAGCTTTGCACCGCATCAGCAACTGAGTTTGCTTGTACCATATTGCCAATACCAAAAGCGGCAAAAGCACCAAAAAAAGCAAAGGCTGCAGCAAGCCAAGCCCAACGCTGTCCTAAGCCATTTTTAATATAATACATCGGCCCGCCAACATACTGACCTTGGCCATCGACCTCACGATACTTAACTGCCAATACCGCTTCCGCATACTTTGTCGCCATGCCAAATAATGCAGTGACCCACATCCAAAAGATCGCACCTGGCCCACCTAATGCGATTGCCGTAGCAACCCCCGCAATATTACCTGTGCCGATAGTGGCAGATAAGGCAGTCATCAAGGCTTGGAATGGCGTAATATCGCCTTTTTTATCTGACACGCGCCCCTGCCAAAGCATGACGATTGCCGATAAAACTCTACGCCAAGTAAAAAAACGTAAGCCGAAAGTTAAATAAACACCAATGCCTAAGAGCATAACCAGCATAACCGGCCCCCAGACCTGTGCGCTGATTTCGTTTAATATTGCTTCTATTTGTTCCATACTGATTAGACTTGTCTGTGATTGGTGAACGATAAATTTCGGATTTTGATTAGCAGGAATCTGTTGCTGAACTGGATGAGGGCTGGTATTGAACTAAAGAAAATGAAACGTAACCCAACCTAAAGGGTACAGGCTGTTTTTTCAGCTCGTCATTCCTGCATGCTGTTAGCAGGAATCTATGTTTAACGTGGATTCCCGATAAAAGACTTCGGGAATGACGATATTTTTATATGTATTTGCCCGTGAATAATGAGAAGTTACCAACCCACAACTTAATGTATTGTTTATTATGTACTTATTCTTATCGTAATAGCGGCAATCCGCAAGCCGAGTACCCGAACATTTACCTCGCTGCTTTATAAGCCAGTAAAGCCTTAGCAACACTTTCTGATGAAGCTGGATTTTGCCCGGTTATTAAATGTCCATCGGCAATAATATAAGACTGCCAATCATCAGATTTGGAATAATTTGCACCTTTTGCGATTAATTCATTTTCCAATAAAAAAGGAACAATGTCTGTGAGTTGTACCGCCTCCTCTTCACTATTGCTGAAACCTGTGACAGATTTACCTTTGACTAAACTAGATCCATTACCGGCTTTAGCCTTAAGTAAAACACTCGGTGCATGACAAACAGCAGCGATAACTTTTCCTGCTCTATACATAGTTTCAATTAAAGCAATTGAGTCAGCATCATCAACTAAATCCCATAAAGGTCCATGGCCTCCTGGGTAAAATAAGGCATCATAATCTTCAACTACAATATCTGCTAACTTCAAAGTATTGGCTAATAACTCTTGCCCACCGTCATCTTTATTAAAGCGTTGAGTTGCCTCTGTTTGAAAATCAGGCGCTTCACTTTTAGGGTCTATTGGTGGCTGGCCGCCTAGCGGAGAAGCCAGAGTAATATCCGCTAGTGCGTCTTTAAATACATAATAAGGGCTGGCAAACTCTTCCAACCAAAAGCCTGTTTTCTGGCCAGTATCGCCCAATTGATCATGCGATGTCAGCACCATAAGAATTTTCATAACTGTGTCCCTTTGACTAGTGGTTTATATTACTAAGGATTTAAATTTTAACAATACCCGAAACGATATCGAATCGCATGAAGTCGGTGGAATATGGAGAAGTAAATGTACTGCTTTCTCTGTATTGCGCAAGCTTTATACAGGCTACATTAAAAGAGTACAAGTTTAAGAATTTTTTCCTGTCGGAATTAAATAAATCCCGAAAGCAAGAGGCGTTAGGAGCCTTAAAAGAATGAACTTACCCGCTTTAG
>CBDVDU010000172.1:0-5685 GCA_965372825.1 uncultured Gammaproteobacteria bacterium
GAAAAAAAAAATTTTAATTATTTTTGGTACGCGACCTGAGGCCATAAAAATGGCGCCTGTCGTTAAAGCCTTTCAAAATGATATGCGCTTTGAAACAAAAGTATGTGTGACTGCCCAGCATAGGGATATGTTAGATCAGGTTTTGGACTTATTTTCCATTAAGCCTGAATACGATTTAGATATTATGAAACAAAATCAAGCTCTAACAGGGATTACGTGTTCTATATTGATGGGCTTAGATCCTATATTGCAAGAGTTTTCTCCCGATAGAATTTTAGTGCACGGCGATACATCTACTACTTTCGCCGCTAGTTTAGCCGCCTATTATCAAAAGATTCCAGTTGGGCATGTAGAAGCCGGATTGCGCACACATAATATTTATTCCCCTTGGCCTGAAGAGGCGAATCGAAAATTAACGGCTGTGTTGACTGATTTACATTTTGCACCGACAAGTGCAGCGCGTGATAATTTGTTGCAAGAAAATATTGCTGAAAAAAATATTATTGTTACCGGAAATACGGTTATTGATGCTTTGCAGCATGTGCAAGAATCGATACAAAATAACACAGAGTTAAGGTCACAGTTAGCGAGTCAATTTCCTTTTATAAATAGCGAAAAGAAAATTGTTTTAGTCACCGGTCATCGACGCGAAAGCTTTGGCGATGGTTTTGAAAATATTTGCCAAGCACTTAGAGAATTAGCTTTACGCGATGATATACAAATTATTTATCCAGTCCACCTAAATCCACATGTGCGTGAGCCTGTTAATAGATTATTAAAAGATATTGAGCATGTCCACCTTATAGAGCCGCAAGATTATTTGCCCTTCGTTTATTTAATGAGTATTGCATATATTATTCTTACTGATTCCGGTGGTGTTCAGGAAGAAGCTCCTTCTTTAGGTAAGCCAGTGTTAGTTATGCGTGATACCACGGAAAGACCAGAGGCAGTCATTGCAGGTACTGTAAAATTACTGGGTGCAGATAAAACAAAAATCATTCAGAATGTGTCATTACTTTTAGATGACCAAGATGAATATCATAAAATGAGTTTTGCTCATAACCCTTATGGGGATGGTCAAGCTAGTCAGCGAATTATAGAGGGAGTCGCAGCATATGCATAAAGCCGTTTTTAATAAAGTATCGGTGATAGGTTTAGGTTATATCGGTTTACCAACGGCAGCAGTTATTGCTTCACGAGGTATTGAGGTGATTGGTGTTGATGTTTCGCAACATGCAGTGGACACAATAAACCAAGGTAAAATTCATATAGTAGAGCCAGACTTAGATATGTTGGTTCAAAGTGCTGTTACCACAGGGAAATTGCGCGCCACGATAGAGCCAGAACCTGCAGATGTTTTTATGATTGCGGTACCTACGCCCTTTACTGACGGACATAAACCTGATGTTACCTATATAGAAGCAGCAGTTAAAAAAATTGCCCCTGTACTGAAAAAAGGTGATTTAGTTATCCTGGAGTCCACTTCACCGGTTGGCACAACGGAAAAAATATCCCAATGGATGAGTGAGATACGCGCTGATTTGAAATTTCCACACCAAGTAGGTGAGCAAGCAGATATTCAGGTGGCTCATTGCCCAGAGCGTGTTTTACCGGGTTATATCATTCAGGAATTGGTTTCGAATGATAGAGTTATCGGTGGTCTAACGCCTTATTGTGCGGAAAAAGCCAAAGCTTTATATGAGATTTTTGTTAAAGCCAATTGTATTATTACTGATGCACGTACTGCAGAAATGGCAAAATTAACGGAAAATTCATTTAGAGATGTGAATATTGCATTTGCTAATGAGTTGTCTATTATTTGTGATAAATTAAATATTAATGTTTGGGAATTAATTAAATTAGCTAATCGGCATCCGCGCGTTAATATTCTAAAACCTGGTCCAGGAGTCGGCGGGCATTGTATTGCCGTAGATCCTTGGTTTATTGTTGACTCTGCGCCCGAAGAGGCACGTTTAATTCGTACGGCTAGAGAAGTCAACGACAATAAACCAGAGTTTGTACTGAGCAAAATTAGACAAGTAGCCGAAGAATTTAAGCATCCTAAAATAGCCTTATTAGGCTTAGCCTTTAAAGCGGATATTGATGATTTAAGAGAAAGCCCTGCTGTTGGTATCGCGCAAAAAGTAATACAAGAAGCATTTGGGGAGGTTTTTATTGTTGAGCCGCATATCAGAGAGTTACCTGCTAAGCTACAAGCAGATAATGTGAGCTTAGTAAGTTTGGCTGAAAGCCTTGAAAAAGTAAATATTATTGTAACACTAACGGATCATACGGTTTTTAAACAGGTAAAGTCGTCAGTTTTACAAGAAAAAATTATTATTGATGCTCGTGGCATCTGGGAACAGGATTAAATTATGTTGGAAAATACGAAAATTGCCATGATTGGCCTGGGTTATGTAGGTCTACCTCTTGCTGTTGAATTTGGCAAGAAATACACAACGGTAGGTTTTGATATTAACAGGCCGCGTATTGATGAATTAAAAACAGGGCATGACCATACTTTAGAGGTGAGCGATGAAGAATTAGTCGAAGCTGATAAATTAAGCTATACCGCTGATATTGAAGATATTAAATCCTGTAATATTTATATTGTTACTGTGCCGACGCCCATTAATGAATATAAACAACCTGATTTAAGTCCACTAGAAAAAGCAAGTACTTTATTAGGCAAGGTCATTAAACAGGGTGATATTGTTATTTATGAATCAACTGTTTACCCTGGAGCAACAGAAGAAGTTTGCGTACCTATTTTAGAGCAAGTCTCTGGCCTGAAATTTAACGAAAATTTTTACGTCGGCTATAGCCCCGAGCGTATTAATCCAGGCGACAAAGAGCATCGTGTTACCAATATTTTAAAAGTAACGGCAGGCTCTACAGAGGCTATTGCAGAACAAGTTGATCAGCTTTATAAGAGTATTATTACAGCCGGTACACATAAAGCCAGCAGTATTAAAGTGGCTGAAGCTGCTAAAGTCATTGAAAATACCCAACGTGATGTCAATATCGCTTTAATTAATGAGTTAGCCTTAATTTTTAATCGCTTAGGCATTGATACTGAAGAAGTGTTAATTGCAGCGGGAACGAAATGGAATTTTTTACCTTTTCGTCCAGGCTTAGTGGGTGGGCATTGTATTGGTGTCGACCCTTATTATTTAACCTATAAAGCGCAATCCATTGGTTACAACCCGGAAATTATTTTATCCGGACGACGCATTAACGATGGTATGGGTGAATATGTCGTTTCTCGACTCGTTAAGCTTATGCTTAAAAAACGATTACATGTTCAAGATTCAAATGTTTTGATTATGGGTCTAACGTTTAAAGAAAACTGCCCTGATTTACGTAATACGCGCGTAGTAGATATTATCAAAGAATTAGAAACTTATGGTGTTAATATCCATGTTTATGACCCATGGGTTGATCCAGAAGAAGCGGTAGCAGAATATGGTATAAAGCCAATAGCTACGCTAGAAGAAGGTAAGTTTGATGCTATTTTATTAGCCGTTGCTCACGAGCAATTCAAACAAATGGATATTAAGCAAGTTAGAGCATTAGGTAAGCCTGGCTCAGTTATTTATGATCTTAAATACCTATTTCCAGCAGACTTAACAGACGAGCGATTATAAATAATGAAAATAATGGTTACCGGCACGGCCGGATTTATAGGCAATCATCTTGCAATAAAGTTATTAGAAAGAGGTGATGAAGTTATTGGGATTGATAATTTAAACGACTACTACGATGTCAATTTAAAGTTGGCGCGTTTAGATCGAATAAAAGATCACCCTAATTTTACTGATGTTAGAGCTGATATTTCTGATAGAGAGCGCATGGAAGCGCTATTTAAAGAGCATCAGCCACAGCGTGTTGTTAATTTAGCGGCACAAGCTGGTGTTAGATATTCCATAGAAAACCCGCATGCTTATATTGAAAGTAATATATTGGGTTTTTTAAATATCTTAGAAGGTTGCCGGCATAATAATGTTGAACATTTGGTTTATGCATCTAGTAGTTCTGTTTATGGTGCTAATGAAAGCATGCCTTTTTCCGTGCATGACAATGTTGATCATCCTTTAAGTTTGTATGCCGCTTCTAAAAAGTCGAATGAGTTAATGGCGCATACCTACAGCAATTTATATAACTTACCGACCACAGGCTTGCGGTTTTTTACCGTATACGGTCCTTGGGGGCGTCCCGATATGGCTTTGTTTTTATTTACTAAAGCTATTCAGGAAGGTAAACCAATACAAGTTTTCAACTACGGCAAGCATCGTCGTGATTTTACCTATATTGATGATATTGTTGAAGGTATTATCCGAACATTAGATCATGTTGCGCAACCTAACCCTGACTGGAGCGGTAAAAATCCAGATCCAGGTACTAGCAAAGCACCTTGGCGAGTCTATAATATAGGCAATCAAAGCCCAGTAGAGTTAATGGACTATATTGAGACCTTAGAGAAGTTTTTGGGTAAAAAAGCTGAAAAAATATTATTGCCATTACAGCCAGGTGATGTACCTGATACTTATGCCGATGTTGAGGCTTTAGTGCAAGATGTCGGTTATAAGCCAAATACCACTATTGAGCAAGGTATTGAGAAATTTGCTGCTTGGTATAATAGCTATTACACATAAACATATATCAAAATGGGCAAACAGGATGTTATTTCTAAAAGTATTTTAAAGCGTATTTTTGTTGATGTTGCGACCTATTTATTTGGTTTAAAGTTGCATAATGTGCAGTTAATCGATACAGAACAGCAAAGAATAGAGGATCGACGTGCGGATTTAGTGGCTAGAGTGCAAGATGAAGCAGGAAATAAATTCATTTTGCATATTGAAATACAAAATCAAAATCAGCGCATAATGCCAATAAGAATGCTGAGGTATTTGACGGATATTAAATTAAATCACCCTAATGAAAAGGTATTTCAGTATTTGCTTTACATTGGTCAGGAAAAATTGAGTATGGCCAGTGGTATTCATAGTCAGCAACTCGATTATCAATACGCAGTCATCGATATGCACATGATTGATTATCAGGATTTTATGGCACAAAGTACTCCGGATGCAATTGTCATGGCAATCTTATGCGATTTTAAAGGTGTACCAGAAAAACAAATTGTTCATGAGCTATTAAGTAAGCTACTGCAGTTAACTCAAAATAGTTCGACGAAACAAAGAGAATATATTTCGATGTTAGAAATTCTAGCGAATAATCGAAGTTTAAACATAGATATACAGCAGGAGTTTGAGATGTTGAACCTAGAAATAGAGCAACTGCCTAGCTATAGAATAGGTATGAAAAGAGGCGAGAGCCAAGGTGAGTTGCGTGGCGAAAAACGTGGTGAAAAACGCGGTGAGAAACGTGGTGAGAAAATAAAAGCCATGCTTATTGCTAAAAAGTTGCTAGGCACGGGTATGTCAATAGAGAAAATCTCTGAAATTACAGAGTTATCATTGGATGAACTTGAAACACTAATCCACTAAGAAATGAACATTTTATAAAATCCGAAGCTTTAGGTCATGTAGCACTGCCAGTCCTTTGAGGACTGGCAGTGCTTTCGGGTATTATTGAATTTTGATTCCTAAGGTTAATCGTGTCATTAAGATAAACGCTTATAAAGTTCTTTATTTTGTTCTAAGGTTTCATCCATCGCCTGTT